>NZ_VOZV01000027.1:0-46438 GCF_013419565.1 Acinetobacter sp. YH12072
CTAGACAAAATGACACCAAATGAGTTTTACTATGATCAGCTACCCCAACAAAACAAGGTGGCTTAACTAGAGCGGAATATCACTTATAAATACGCTTTTAGTTGTTCAAACAAGTGGGACCACCTCTCTATAAGGAAGAAAATGGAATTCTGAAAGTCTGGAATAGTGGCATTTGGGTGAATGCGATTGTACCAAATCTGGAAAAGATGATGGAGCTTGATTTTGAGTTAGAAGTACTCAAATCTATGTAGTAATTTAAAATTTAAAGATCCTTCTATTTAGGATCTTTAAATTTATATATTGAGGTTTTAAAAATAATAAAAAATATCTTTACGGAAAAAGAGAATTTTATTGAAAATAAATTAGCAGTCGTTGATTATTTAAAAATATAGATCTGATGTTTAGTTTCAATTTGATATCAAATAAGGAAAATAAATTATGAAATAGTAAATTAAAACCTATGAAATGACTTAAAAAGACATTAAGTTCAGAAGCTTAAATTTTGGAATGGCAATATATTACATAGAAAAATTTTTTATAAACAAAGATTATTTTATGATTTCAAAGAAATAATCTATTAATTTTTTAAATAAAATTTTTTAAGTAATTGATAATTAAAAATATATTGATTGATAATTAAGGTTTAATTTATAGTTTTACTCTCTTATATTGTGTTTTACTTTAGTTTAAATATTCAAGATTATGTAATATTTTGTTATTTGGTTTTATGCTTATGTAGTGTATAAATAATATACAACTCTCCATGAGGGTAAAACACATGACTAAAGCAGAATTAGCTGTCTCCGCATTGGTCGTATTCCTTATTACCTTGATGGTTTATGGAGTAGGACAATCATTGAGTTATTAAAATAACTTTTTTCTAATGATTCCCGTATGTAAATAAAGCCCTTCGTGGGCTTTATTTTGTTTTTAGTCTGAGTCACTCTTCTGATTTTCAGAATATTCTAGTGCAGCTTTTTGTGCTTCTGCGGCGGCTTTAGCTTCCAAAGGAATAGCATCTGCTGCAATAGTAGAAGTACCATAAAGGCCTATCATAATGAGTATTAGAATTTTCGAAAACTGTTTCATATGAAATCCTCTAATTTTCTAAAACTTGATTTCAGTGTAGGGGATAAAACTCTCTGGGCATGTATGAGCGGTGTCTGCTTATGTAAGATATTCGGGCTTAGCGTGAAAACCCTTTCACCTTATGTAAGAACAATTATCTTATGAATTATTTTGTAGAATTAATTAAAGAAATGTTTTAGAAATTGAAAACATTAAATGTTCTTAAATTTATAACTTGGAAGATATAAATTTTATAACCTTAGAATTTAATTCCTTTAAAGAAAATATTACCATTTATTGAATAAAATAATATGGATTAAAAAATAGTTCAAATAGGAACAATAAAAAATATTATAGAGCTAAGAATATTTGAACCTTAGCAGATTCTATGCAAGTAGTAGCACAATCAAAATTAATAAATTGTTAAACTTCAAAATTGTGACAAGATGACTCTGAATACAGATCTAATATTCAATCTACCTTATCATCCAGTTATTCCTTGACTGCGAAAACTGTGGCATACATTTTATAGCCTCTCGTACTAAATATACTATTACTGCGTTAGTTCGATTCTGAACTGGAAACTTTGTGAACGTTGATACATCAATGCTAAATTTGGATCATCACGTTGGATCCACATCTATTGTTAGATTTTTGAAGGGTTTTATTCAGAAAACCATATTTATATTCAGAGTTAAAACAGGTATCAACATGCAACGCTATGTAAGCGACGTAAATACCTCGAATAAAGATCTAATCAGAATTGAATGACTTAACTAAAGATGCTTTTACATTGACGTATTTGGATACAGCTCAGCGATTGGCTTATTTTATATAAAGGTTAGAGTGATTAATGCAACTTCCAGTGATAGAGACAGTTCTCCAAAGGAGTTTATTCTATGGCTAAATCAAGAGCAAAACACAAGCAGGTTCAGCAAAAGGATAAAAAGGACAGTGCTCAAAATGAAGAGCAACAACAGCAACAGCAGCAATCCTCTAAACCATCTCGTGCGAAAAAGCGTAAATAAAATTTAGACTTGATTCAACAAAACCCTCAGCTGAGGGTTTTGTTATTTTTAAGACTGTTTCCGACAAATAATCTGGAAAAAACATCACTAAAAATAACAGGATTTTGACTTTAAATTTTTCTGTATTCCTTAAGATAAAACGAACCACTCATTAAACGGCAATGCGAGCTATTGTGAAAATTCCCAAAATCCTGCTTTTAATATTTTCCTTAAGTATATTACTTACTGCCTGTCAGCCACCGCCATCAGGTGAGCCAGCGGGCTGGAAAAGCCCGTATCTGTACTGGCAATTAAAAAAATCTGAGCTGATTAGACCGGTAGAAATTCCTGTACAAGGAGTAAAACCTCGCCAGATTCAGGATACTTGGGGTGGAGCGCGCAGTGAGGGACGTAAACACGAAGGAACCGATATTTTTGCTCAACGAGGTACACCGGTAGTCAGTGCGACCCAAGGGATCGTCCGCAAGATTGGAACCAATAATTTAGGAGGTAAAGTTATCTGGATTACTGGTCCGAATTTAAGCCAACATTATTATGCACATCTGGAGGATTATGCTGAACATATTCAGGAAGGAGACTGGGTAGAAGCAGGTGAAATCATTGCCTATGTCGGTAATACCGGTAATGCGAAAAATACACCACCACATTTGCATTATGGGATTTATCTCAGTGGGGAAGGTGCAACCAATCCTTATCCTTATTTAAAGGTAGAAGAATTGGAATAAGTGCAGGTGAATGTAAAAAAAATGTAAAAGATCGCCATCTAAAGAATGAAAAGCATAAAATAGCGTATCTCCCGCTTTTCCTGTTTTTATGAGTTTTGCTTATCGACCAGATATCGATGGCCTGAGAGCTATTGCAGTATCATTGGTTATTTTCAATCACCTGGGCTGGTCATTATTTTCTGGCGGCTATATTGGTGTTGATATTTTCTTTGTCATTTCCGGCTATCTCATCACGACCATTCTGACGCGCGATATTGAGTTGCAGCAATTTTCAATTGCACGGTTTTATAAGAAACGGGTGATCCGTCTGGCACCTGCATATTTTACTGTACTGGCAATTGTCAGTCTGATTGCTTGGCAGGTGATGTTGCCGGGTGAACTGACAGAATATTTTAAAAGTGTCATGTATGCGACTGTACTTATTGCCAATCTGTATATGCGAAATGAGGTGGGAGATTATTTCAGTCCGAATGTAGAAAATGTGCCTTTATTACATTTATGGTCACTGGGCGTAGAAGAGCAGTTTTATATTTTCTGGCCGCTCTTGCTATGGCTATTCCTTAGCAAGACCTCGCGTAAATATCTTTGGCTCGTCATCAGTGTATTCATTGTCGCTTTGGTTCTATATGCCCAGCAGCAACTGACTCAAAACCCGGCCAAAGCTTATTATAGTATGCCGGTACGGGCATTTGAGTTGTTGATTGGTGCATTGATTAGCTGCTTGCCAAAACCAAATCTGCCAAAAAAACTATTACAGGGATTGGTCTGGGCTGGGGTAAGTGTTCTATTTGCAACTGCAATTTATTTTGATCAGCAAACCCCATTCCCAGGACTGATGGCATTGATCCCGTGTCTTGCAACAGCACTGATTATTTATCTGGGACAATCCATAGCTTCAAGTAATTTATTGCTAAGTAATCGTCTTAGTACATGGATTGGCAAAATTTCATATCCTCTGTATTTATGGCACTGGCCAATCATCGTGTTCTTTGGCATTTATATGCTGCCATTGAATCTGGAAAATCAGATTATTATTGTTTTTCTATCATTTATATGTGCATTTCTGACTTATAAACTGGCTGAAACACCACTGAAACGCTTTGTGATGGCTGCAAATTATAAAGTGATTATTCTTGGATTTCTGTTACCTGCAGCCAGTTTTATTGCGATCGCCCAAACCATCAAAACACATGAAGGTTTCCCGGAGCGTTTTCCGCAGTCTGTATATGCAAAACAGGAAGCATTACATACGTATGCTCATGTGATTCGCAGTAACTGTATGGATACCGCGGATCCAAATGTTTTGCCCAGTGCTCAAGATTGTGTCTTAGGGCAATCTAAAGAAGATATTGATTTCTTGTTGATTGGCGATTCGCATGCTAATGCCTATACTGCAATGCTAGATGAATGGGCAAAGGATGCTGATTTACGTGGTTATGATGCAACGCAAAGTTCAACTTTTTATCTGCCAGGTGTGCAGCGATTTGAGTTAAAGCTGAATCAATGGAAAGAACTGACCAAATTCCAAAAACGTAATGATGCTATTACTGCACATCTTAAAGAAACCCATTATCCAATGATTATTCTGGCGGGATCTTATGCGCAGTATTTTGACGATGATGTAAAACTTAAAGATAGTGTCCATCATACTGAGGAAGAGATATTTAAAGCAGGTTTGATAAAAGCTTTAGAAATTGCCCATCAATCTAGTGATCAGGTGGTGCTAATTAATGATGTACCACATCTAGACTGGGAAGGGATTCCATCTGATTGTAATATTCGTAAAGAGATTCTTCATCGAGACGCTTCATGTACAGTTTCTCGAAAAAGTTATGAAGCACATTTAAAGCAATTCAATCAGATTTTGGCAGAAGCAAAACTGAAATATCCGCAATTGAAAATCGTTGATCCAACCAAAGTCATCTGTGATCAGGAGGCATGTAAAACGATGCTGAATGATGTGCCTTTGTATCGTTTTAAGGATGATAATCATCTTAATGATCAGGGTTCACGGCAATTGGGCGTTGAATATCTAAAACAGTTTGGTAACCCGCTTAAAGATTTGAAGAAAGATTAAATGGAATAAAACCACGTTTAATGACGTGGTTTTATTCCCTGGGATTTGGGGCATTGACCGATTTTAATCTTTATTTAATTCTTTTCTTCTTGAACAGAAACTGGTTGCTCACCCATCTTATATTTGGAAGAACGTGTATTCCAGACCAATTGCAAAGTTCCGGCTAATAAAACTAAAGCTGCCAGCATAAACTGTTGATGGTAGTTCAATCCTAGATATTGCAGGGAGCTAAAACTCAATCCTCCAATCAGCTGAACAGCAGCAAAACATAGAGTCGCAATGCTCCAAAGCTTTTTATAGGCCAGTCCATACAGCTGCAAAATGGTATAAGAAGTGAGGAAAACCACAGCGGGATTCAACATTCCGGTAAAAAAAGAAGAACTGAAAGTGAGAAACGGATTAGCATTTAGAGTCGCAATGAAAATCGCCAGAATATATACACTATAAAGAATCTTCAGGGCAGTAAAATTGCCAAATTTTCTTGCAAGAACATAAGCAGAAAAAGCACCTAAGGCACTGCCCAATCCATATAGAATCCAGTTAAAGTTAATCCAGAACAAGCTTAATCCTAGTTCATGGCTGAGATAGTCAATCCAGAACAGGGAATGCGGAATATAGGCAAATGCACTACAGGCATAAACCGCCAGTAAACTATAAAAGACTGTATTTAAAGGTGCTTGCGCAGGATGAGAAACAGATTGTTTAGCTAGATAGGGTTTAAATTGTGGTATCAGTAGGCTTAAGCAGATACAAATCATCAGGGCAAACCCACATAAGATCAGCCAGGCCGTACGTATGGAAATCTGGTCAAGATAAGGCAAAAACAGGGTAGCTAATAAAACCCCTAATCCAATCCCGCTAAAACCAATAAAATTGATTTTAAAACGGTCTTTTAAATCACAGCACTGAGCCACGACACTTGGTGACAAAATCATCAGCAGGCCACCACTAATACCGGAAATCACGCGCCAGCTGATATACCAGATTTCAGAAAACCCTGAAAAAGCGCAACAGAATAGGCTAACCATTCCAGCTATTGCAGCAAGCTGGATATAAGTACTCATGCTTCGGTCTTGGGGCAAGCGCATCGCTGCAAAAGCACCGATTAAATAACCCAGTAGATTGGCACTACCCAAAAGACTGGCAAAGCTCGTGCTCCAGGCAAAGGCTTCACGTGTACCAGGTAACAATGCGGTATAGGAAAAACGCAGAATGCCGATGCCTAAGCACATACTCAGGCAGAGAAAAAGGCTAAGCTTGACCGTATTTGAGGACATCCATGTACTCTTGGATTTTTATATTTGTTCAAAAAATAGCATGAATCATCAAGCTAAAGGAGAAAAGGCTGAATAGATTTTATTAAAAAAAGAAACTCTAGATTAATAGCATGCTTCTATTGTAAATATCTGTAAAGCTTATCGCGGAACTTTTTAGACAATAAAAAACCGCATTCATGAATGCGGTTTTTTGGAATTAATTTTATAAATTAACGCATTTTTGCCAAGAAACGGCCTAAACGGGTAATCGCTTCACGCAGTTCATTTTCTGCTGGCAGGAATACCACACGGAAGTGATCCGGTGTTGGCCAGTTGAAGCCAGTACCTTGAACCAATAGAACTTTTTCGGCACGTAACAGATCAAGCATCAGTTTCTCGTCATCCTCAACTGGATAGATTTCAGGATCAAGACGAGGGAAACAGTACATCGCACCTTCAGGTTTTACACAAGATACCCCTGGAATCTCGTTCAGCATTTCCCAGGCAATATTGCGCTGTTCATATAGGCGGCCACCTGGGCGGATCAGGTCATTAATAGACTGATAGCCACCGAGTGCAGTCTGAATTGCATATTGTGCTTGGTGATTCGCGCAAAGACGCATTGAAGCCAGCATATCTAGGCCTTCAATGTAGTCCATTGCCCGTGATTTATCACCAGTAATCGCCATCCAGCCTGAGCGATAGCCAGCAATACGATAGGCCTTAGATAAACCGTTGAACGATACACATAATTGCTTGCCTGCGAGTGAAGCTACTGACACATGTTCAATGCCATCGTAAACGATCTTGTCATAGATTTCGTCTGCAAACAGGATTAAGTCATATTTCTTCGCCAAATCAACGATTTGCTGTAATACATGACGCGGATAAACCGACCCAGTTGGATTATTCGGGTTGATAATCACGATCCCGCGGGTATTTGGCGTGATTTTGCTTTCCATATCCGCAATATCAGGATACCAGTGATCTTCTTCATCACATTTATAGTGAATCGCAGTACCGCCAGACAGGTTCACTGCCGCAGTCCATAATGGATAATCCGGCATTGGAATCAGCATTTCATCGCCATCATCCAGCAGGCCTTGCATCGCCATCACGATCAGCTCAGATACGCCATTGCCGACATACACGTCATTCACGTGCATATCCAGAATGCCTTTTTGCTGGTAATACTGACAGATCGCTTTACGTGCCGGGAAAATCCCTTTGGAATCCGTATAACCAATCGCATTTGGCAGGTTCAGTGCAACATCATTAATGATTTCTTGCGGGGCTTCAAAGCCGAATGGGGCGGGATTTCCGATATTCAGTTTGATAATTTTATGTCCGGCTTCTTCCATCTCGTTGGCCGCTCGTAACACTGGTCCGCGAATGTCGTAGCAAACATGCTCAAGCTTAGACGATTTCTTGATCTCGCGAGGGGGGGTGTTACCAATACCGGACATAATTCCATCCAATTAATTTTTAAGTTAAACCTATAGATTACGCAAATATCACAATCTATGCTGAAATTTCGCTAGAAATTTTTTCATCTCTAGCGTAAATATGGAAGTACTGAAGCATGACATTGAATGTCAAAGATTTAAAGGAGTTAGTGATGGGAAAACTCAATAAAACAGACCGGGAATGGCAAAGAGAGTTATCACCAGAAGAGTTTCGCATTACGCGTGAAAAAGGAACTGAACCGGCATTCACAGGTAAGTACTGGAATACAAAACAGGAAGGGACTTATGTCTGCCGTTGCTGTGGTACACCACTGTTTTCTTCAACCACTAAATATGACAGCGGTTGCGGTTGGCCAAGCTTCTATCGTCCTGTGAGCAGCTCAGTTGTAGAAGAATTACCTGATACTTCACATGGTATGGTGAGAACAGAAATTGTTTGTCATCATTGTGATGCACATTTGGGACACGTTTTCCCGGATGGTCCGGAACCGACTGGCTTACGTTATTGTGTAAACTCGGCCTCTTTAGAATTACAAACACAAGAAAAAACTGACGAGGAAACTTATCCATGACCAGCATTTATCAGTTTGAAGCTGAGTTGTTAGATGGGAAAAACAAACGGCTTGCAGATTATGAAGGAAAAGTACTTTTAATCGTAAATACCGCGAGTAAATGTGGTTTCACTCCACAATTTGCAGGTCTGGAAAAGCTTTACCAGAAATATAAAGAGCAGGGACTGGAAGTTTTAGGTTTTCCATGCAATCAGTTTGGCGGACAGGATCCAGGTTCAAATGAACAGATCGGGGAATTTTGCCAGAAAAATTATGGGGTTTCTTTCCCAATGTTTTCCAAGGTAGATGTTAAAGGTCCGGAAGCGCATGCAATCTTCCGTTACTTGACCAATAATTCCAAAGGAATTCTAGGAAATGGCATTAAGTGGAATTTCACCAAATTTCTGATTGGTCGTGATGGCAAGGTATTAAACCGTTTTGCACCTACCACCAAACCTGAAGATCTCGAAACAGAAATTGAAAAGGTTTTATAAGTTTATTTGAAATGTCTAATTTCTAATGAATAGAAAATAAGTGAAATAGAAGAATAATTTGTAGCCAAAATCCATAAAAAACCCACTTCTGGAAAGTGGGTTTTTTTATTTATATTTAGATCTTAAAAGATTAAAGAATCGCTTTTAAACGTTGAATTACCTGTTCACATTGTGCCAGATCAGCGACTAATGCCAACCGTACATGGTTTTCACCCGGGTTGCCTTGCGTAGTTTCACGAGACAGGTAACGGCCTGGTAGCACTTTGATATGCGCTTTTTCCATTAGCATTTTGGCAAAAACCTCATCATTGTCTACTTTTAGCCAATAGTAGAAACCCGCATCCGGTTTTTTCAGCGGGATCAAGTGCCCTAATTCTTTCTGGAACAGATCAAATTTGGCACGATACTGTACCCGGTTTTCTTCTACATGGGCTTCATCATTCCAGGCAGCAATTGATGCTAACTGATGCTGCACCGGCATCGCTGCACCATGATAAGTACGGTATTGCAGATAAGGTTTGAGTAAAGTGGCATCACCTGCAACAAAGCCTGAACGCATGCCTGGCAGATTAGAACGTTTAGAGAGAGAATGGAAAACGACGCAGTTTTTATAGTCATCTCGGCCAATTTCGGCACACACTTCCAGTAATCCGGTAGGGGCTTCATCAAACCAGAGTTCTGAATAGCATTCATCAGAAGCAATGACAAAATCATATTTGTCTGACAGTGCAATCAACTTTTTAAACTGCTCTTTAGAGAGAACGGCACCTGTTGGATTGCCTGGTGTACACAAAAATAACAAGGCAGTTTTTTCCCAGACTTCAGCCGGAACTGAATCAAAATCACCTAAGTAATCATTTTCTTCAGTACAGTTAATGAAATAAGGTTTTGCACCTGCAAGCAGGGTAGCACCTTCATAAATCTGGTAAAAAGGGTTTGGCATCACCACATAAGGCGCATCTTTACGATTGATCAAAGCTTGGACAAAAGAAAAGATAGCTTCGCGTGTACCGGAAACCGGTAATACATTGCTGTCTGCACTGATGCTATTGAGTTTAAAACGGCGAGTCAGCCAGTTGGCAATGCTTTCACGTAATTCAGGTAAGCCTTTGCTGTTCGGATAAGTCGATAAATGTTGGAAATTATCGATAATTGCTTGTTTCACAAACTCGGGTGCTGGATGCTTTGGTTCACCAATCGAAAGGGGAATCAAAGGCATATTCGCAGGCTGGATATCCGCGAAAAGTTTATTCAACTTTTCAAACGGATATGGATGCAATAAAGACAAGCTAGAGTTCATGAATGTGTTACCGAGCAGTGTGTTAGTGTTGAGCATTGACCTGATGTGAGGCCTCATCTAGAGCAGCTTTTAATGCCGCTGCAAAATTGTCAGACTCTATTTGGGTCATTGGGCTGCCATCTTTTTTGGTGACAAAGAAAATATCTTCAGCACGTTCGCCAAGCGTAGCAATTTTGGCAGAGTGAATATCCAGACCCTGCATCATAAATAAACCGCCAATTTTCGCAAGTAAACCAGGATGGTCAAGTGTCGCAATTTCAACCATATTCTGGTTTAAAGCTTCATTAAGGGTGATATCGACGGTATTTTCAATATCAAAATGACGTAACTGACGCGGAATCCGGCGCTGCATCAGACCTGGATATTCATCAGAATGACTTAAGGCATCCTGTAAGGCTTCAATGACAGTTGCCTCACGTTCCGGATCGGTCAATAACGTGCCAAAACGGTCAAGGACGACATAGGTATCCAAACTGAAAGCTTTGGTTGCGGTAATAATCCGGGCATCCTGAACGTCCAGATTCATGCGATCCAGAACAGCAACCGTGGTAGCGAACAGATTTGGTTTGTCTTGGGTATAGATGAAGATCTGCACGGCATCCTGTGCATATTTACGATGTGCACGCATTAATACCAATGGTGCAGGATTATCGCCATGTTCCAGAATGGCGCGGGTATGCCAGGCGATTTCATCGGCAGATTCTTTCAGGAAGTAGTCATCGCCCAGTTCCTGCCAGACTTTTTCGACATCATAAAGCGAGAAATGTTCCACTAGACGTTCACTGGCTTCGAACTTGGTATCTTCAATCAGCATCTGGTAATCAACCGGACGGCCCAAGCCAGAACGAATCACATCACGCGCATGCGTATAGAGTTGACGCATCAAAGATGAACGCCAGGTATTCCAGAGTTTTGGATTGGTCGCATTAATATCTGCCACGGTTAGGGTATACAGATAATCCAGATGCTCCATATCTCCCATTTTTTCAGCAAATTCTTTGACCACATCCGGATCGGAAATGTCTTTTTTCTGTGAGGTCACTGACATGGACAAATGGTTTTCAATCAGCCAGGCAACCAGATTGCATTCACGTTCGGTAAAGCCATGGGTACGGCAGAACTGAATCGCATCGGCTGCACCAAGCTCACTATGATCACCGCCACGACCTTTGGCAATGTCATGGAAAATAGCCGCTAGATAAACAATGTCACGACGTGCCAGACGCTGGAACACGGAGCTGACCACTGGGAATTCTTTGGCAAATTCGGGTTCTTTGAAGCGGTTCAGATTGCGGATCAAGAGCAGGGTATGTGCATCCACGGTATAGATATGGAACAGGTCATATTGCATCAAGCCGGTAATCTGTCCGAAAGCCGGAATATATTTGCCCAGAACACCATAACGTTTCATCGCAACTAGCGTTTCGTACAGGCGATGCGGTGAACGAATGATGGCCATAAACAGGGCTTGGTGTACCGCATTATCACGGAAATCCTGATCAATACGTTTAGCTGCCAGGGTAAGCAGACGTAAAGTACGAGCACGAATGCCCTCAATTTCAGGACGATTGGCCAGCAAATAGAAAATTTCCAGAATGGCACTTGGCTTTTCCGAGAAAATCTTGTGATGTTGAACTGCTAACTTGCCATCGACCAGTTTAAAGTTTTCATTAATTTCTTCAATCTGGCGTTCATATTGGGGTAAACGTGGGGTAATGACTGATTCATTAAAATAAGCCAGTAGCATTTCATTCAGAGTCGAAACCTGCTGCGCGCTACGGTAATAGCGCTTCATGAACTGTTCGATTGGATAGTTCGGTGACTGACCTTCTTCACGGGTATAGCCAAACATCGCTGCAATATCCCGTTGATAATCAAACAGCAAGCGGTTTTCATCGCGCTTGGTCAGGCGGTGTAAATGATGACGAATTTCCCAGAGAAAGCTTTCAGCTTCTTCGAGTACGGCAAGTTCAAACTCTGAAATAAAGCCCAGATGCACCAGGTCATAAATACGGTTGACACGGAAATGACGTTTGGCAATCCAGCCAATCTGGTTAATATCACGGATACCGCCCGGTGCATTTTTAATATCCGGTTCCAGATTGCTTTCAGTATTATTGTGCTGAGCATAGCGTTTGTGCTGCTCGTCCATTTTCGCATCAAAAAAGGTTTTATCAGTCCAGGTTTGTGACACGATCCGGCGTGGCCACTTGGTTAAATTTTCATTGCCAATAATCAGACGTGCCTCGATCAAGGACGTCGCTACAGTAAGGTCGCTGCTGGCCTGATTGACACATTCATTGATGGTACGAACACTGATGCCCGGTTTGAAATTGCCCACATCCCAAAGCGAAGAAATAAAGCTGGAGATCAGCTTTTCCTGCTCTGAAGTGAAATCATCTTCTGAGAGGATCATGATATCGACATCTGAATATGGCAGCATTTCGCGGCGGCCATAACCGCCGACTGCGAAAAGCGCCAAATCGGTCTGATCTAGTTCAGCATGATTCCACAGGAATTGCAGAGCCTCATCAATCAGGTTAGAACGGGCCTGAATGATGTCACGGATGGATTGTCCATTTTCAAAACATTCCTGAAGCTGATTTTCTACATCGCTACGCCATTGATTGATCGCTTTGATGTCATTGTGACTTTTAATGTAATTCAGCAGCGGGGAGGTATTGATCATGAACAGTGGTCCGTTGTATTTACTTAATTTTGATGAACATTAACTTGGTCAGCAACCTGTTGAGCCAGCTCGCGAGCCTGTTCAATGCTTTCTGCACGCGCAGTCGCGACACCCATACGGCGGCGTTTAAAACCTTCAGGTTTACCAAACAGGCGTAAATCGGTATCGGCATGGGCTAAAGCAAGATTCAGGCCAGAAAATGAAAGATTGCGATCATCGACACCTGCGTAAATCACGGCACTGGCAGCCACACTATGGCGAGCTGTATTGACTGGTAAGCCTAAAATAGCACGGGCATGCAGTTCAAATTCACTCTGGAACTGGGAAGCCAAAGTGACCAGACCAGTGTCATGCGGGCGAGGTGAAACCTCACTAAACCATACTTTGTCGCCTTTGACAAAGAGTTCTACACCAAAAATGCCGCAACCGCCCAATGCCGTGGTGACTTTATTGGCGATACGTTTTGATTCTTCCAGAGCAGCGGGACTCATTGGCTGAGGCTGCCAGCTTTCTACATAGTCGCCTGAGTCCTGACGATGTCCAATCGGATCACAGTAAGAAGTTTCGATTTCGCCAGTTTGAGGATTCTTAGCCCGCACAGTAAGCAGGGTAATTTCAAAATCGAAATCAATCTGTGATTCGACAATCACTTTGCCCTGATTAACTCGACCACCTGTTTGCGCATATTCCCAGGCAGCATCGACTTCTTCAAAACTTTTCACGCGAGATTGGCCTTTACCTGAAGAAGACATCACCGGTTTCACAAAGTTTGGATAGCCAATGTCATCACAGGCTGCGCGGAAAGATTCCAGAGAATCGGCGAAGCGATAAGCAGAGGTCGGTAAGCCTAGTTCTTCAGCTGCCAGACGACGAATGCCTTCACGGTTCATGGTCAGGTTCACTGCTTTAGCTGAAGGAATTACGGTTGCAATATTCTGTTCTTCAATTTCAACCAGCACTTCGGTCGCAATCGCTTCAATTTCAGGAACAATGAGATGCGGCTGAATTTTTTGAATAAGCTGTTTGAGTTCCGCTGCATCTGCCATATTTAAGGCATAAGAAAAATGTGCCACCTGCATGGCAGGAGCATCTGCATAACGATCTGCAGCATGAACTTCTACACCTAAACGTTGCAAGGAAATCACCACTTCCTTACCTAGTTCTCCTGAACCTAGCAATAGAACTTTAAAAGCTGAAGATTGAAGAGGAGTACCAATAGTCACGTTCATGTGTATTATCCATGCTTGATTTTATGGACTTTTAGCATAACAGAACTCAATGCCGAGATAAGCCGAGTTTCATACAAAATTGTGATATTAGCCAGCAGTTTTATTTATAAAAGTTTATAGAGAATTGCATCTGAAATCAGGCAGTTCGCTTTACTGTATTTTTCACCGGGTTTAAATGATAAATCCGGTTTTGCGGATTGAGTTTTTCCATATGCAAAATTTGCTTGTCATTGAGCTGAAGTTGATAGAGAAGTTTCAGACTTTGTATTCTCTTAAAGGCATAAAAGGGAATGACAAAAGGATAGATAAAACCAAATATCCATAGCAATAAACCAAATCCTGAAAATTGCAGTGCATCTAAGAATACAGTGAAAAAGTGGAATTGATGATTTGACACTGCGACAAGTGCAAAAAATAGAAACAGTAAAATTATACTAAAGCAAAATACATAAATGAGATTTGGAATGCCTTTATGTAGCAGGCTCCATCGGCTAAAAATGATTTGTTTGGGATGCAGATGGATTACCTGTTGAGTCTGATTGTAGAGGGCAATGATTTTATTTTTGCCATGCTTCTGAATATAAATGACACAGATATGATCTGCGGGTCAGCAACCACTTCTACAAAATGACCAGTAAAATTCTGTGTATTAATAAGGCATTCAAAATAGCAGCCGGGTAATTCATATTGGCTAAAAATAGCTAACATCTCATCACGTCGATAATGAATAAATATTTTACCTTCAATTATTTGCTTTGGCTCGAACATGCCAATATTTTCCTTACTTTTTTCTTATATAAAAAAGACTTATGCAATTAATTTAGCATAAGTCTTGAATGAGATTTTTAATTTTCTAAAAGGCTTAAAAAGGTACAGAGATATAGGTATAGATCAGGCCATAAGTTAAAGCTGCAGTTAAGGTCGCCATGACAATTTTCTTAAACTTGAAATACAGTCCAGCGAGTACAATAAAACCGATCAGCATGGCAAAGCTTTTATCTGGCGTTTCCAATAAGGGCGGTAAGGTCGCCACAACCAGCATGGAACTGATAGCAGCAATCCCAATTGAACCCAAAGCAATTTTCAGCCATAGCGCACCACGTTTTTGCGAACCCTGCTGAAATTTTTGAATTACATAGAAAGGGCCAAAACGTGAGGCAAAATTGGCAATCCCGACAATAATTCCGACCAAGATAATTTCAAGATTCATGATTGATCTCCTGCATATTCAGGATCTGGTTTTTTCAGCACATAGTGCTTGAACAGGCCGGCCAAAATGCCGGAACTGATGCCGATAAAGATCGCAGCGGACAAATCGATAAAATAACAGGCTACCGCTGAGACAATAATCGTGATGGTCACCACAAAGGTATGTTTCTTTTCAAAGGCTGCCAGTAAGAAACTTAAGAACAGGGCAGGTAGCAGGAAATCTAAAGCCGCCTGCAAGAATTGTGGCAGGTGACTGACCTGATCAGCAAATAAGCCGCCTAAAAATGAACCTGTCGCCCAAGATAGCCAGCTAAATAGACTCAGACCGAGCATCCACGACTCTGACCATTCCTGACGCCGTTGTGACAGCTTGATCATACCTGAAGCAAAGACTTCATCAGTAAGACCCCAAGCCCAGACTGCGGTTTTCTTCAGGTTTAAACGATCTTGAATCAGGTTTTGTAAAGCTGGGCCGTATAAAAGATGACGAATGTCCAAGGCAATCACGGTCAAGGCAGTCATCCAGATCGAAGTACCGCTACCAAGTAACGCTACAACTAAAAACTGACTGGCACCGGCATACATGGAGCAGGACAGAAATAAGGCTTCCCAGGCAGTAAAGCCGAACTGGGTGGCAGAAACGCCAAAGGCAAAGGAGACCGGAAGGTAAGTAAATATAATGGCCTGGCTATCTTTGGCACCTTGCCAGAAACCGGCAGGTTGCATCGCTACTGGATTGTGGTCAGACACAAAACACCTTGAGGGAGAGAGTTAAAACAGGGATTAAATCAAGATTGTGTATTGTACGCGAATTTAATAGCATAGTGCCGAAATGTTTAAC
Organism: Acinetobacter sp. YH12072; assembly: GCF_013419565.1. NCBI lineage: Bacteria > Pseudomonadati > Pseudomonadota > Gammaproteobacteria > Moraxellales > Moraxellaceae > Acinetobacter > Acinetobacter sp. YH12072. The sequence continues at coordinate 15,934 of NZ_VOZV01000027.1, forward strand.
TGGCGATTCTGATATGTTGATGTTCAAGACACGTGCAATGCTGGTCGGTGTTTTAATCGGCAGCACCTTATTTCTTCAAGCTTGTGGAAATGACAGTCAAGCGCCAAAAGCCGAAATTAAAGCGGCACCTAAACTCTCTAATGATGCGACCACTTATGCCAATGCTGCATGGCAATTCATGAATGAAGTCGATCCGCTGGTTTATAACAAGGAAATGGAACAGATAGATGCTCAGGTACGTCAACCGGCCCGTAAATTGAGTACTGACTGGCGCATTAATGTGAAAATGACTGACTCAGTGACGGAAGGAAAATATGCCTTATGTCGCAAGGCGTTAACCAGTCTGGAAATCTGGGCACGTAGCACCGTTGAAAATAGCAGTAGCGTGGCACAGAAACAGGCCGACTATGAGCGTGATAAACAGCAATGTCAGGGAGCTATTGCTCATCCTGAACTGGGAAATACTGATCCAAAGCAGAAAGGTAATGCAGTAGCTGAACAGTCTTAATCGGGTTTTATAATCTTCAGGCGGGACTTCGGTTCCGCTTTTTTGTTATAAAAAACGATTCTATTTATATAAATAAACAATAATTAAAATCAAAAAGATTGCCCTGAATCATTAAAAAAGTCCTATAATTGACTCATAATCAAGCGATTTAGAGATAAAAGTTAATTTTTGGAGTCATTTTAAATGTTTAATAAATTGTTTTTAGCGATAAGTCTAAGTACTATTTTAGTAAGTGGAGTACAAGCTTCTCATGCGTGTGAAGTGGCACCATGTACCAATGGCTTTGATAGCGTCAATGTCTGTGAATTGCGTTCTTAAATTTTAAATCCATCTCCCTATAGAAAATTTAAACAGCAAAAATTAAAAGAAGCCTCAGAATAAGGCTTCCCATACAGTAGACGATCATGTCTTAAAGCAACATGAACAGACGTTCTAGATACAACACTGCTCCGCTCAAAAGAATACTGAGACCACAGAGCAAACGTAAAGAGTGCCAAGACATGAGATTTCGTCCTACTGTATTCATTTATGTTGAAAGTGCTTCCAGATAACGGCGATTCACTTCCTTCCAGTTCACCACATTAAAGAAAGCGGCAATATATTCAGGACGACGGTTCTGGTATTTCAAATAGTACGCATGTTCCCAGACATCCAGACCTAGAATCGGGGTATTGCCATGCATGAGGGGTGAGTCCTGATTGGCACTGTTTTCTACAATAATGGTTTGATCAGGTGCTACGCTGAGCCAGGCCCATCCGCTACAAAAACGGGTCAGGGCTGCTTTGGTAAAAGCTTCTTTAAAGGCTTCAAAGCCGCCAAGCTCCTTGTCGATCGCCTGTGCAATTTCACCTTGAGGATTGCCCCCACCATCTGGACTCATTACTGTCCAGAACAGGGAATGATTGGCATGACCACCACCATTATTAATCACATTATTTTTCAAATCTTCAGGTACCTGATTGGCTTTGCTCACCAGTTCTTCCACAGAAAGATCTTCCCATTCTGTGCCTTCAATACCTGCATTGATGTTGTTGATATAAGTTTGATGATGTTTGGTATGGTGGATTTCCATAGTTTTAGCATCAATATGCGGTTCCAATGCATCATAAGCATAAGGGAGTTCGGGAAGGGTATAGCTCATTTTTAATTGTCCTTAAGCGTGATTGAGTGAGTGGAATTTTCGACTAAATTTTAAAATACGCTTGAGTTATATTAAATACAATGAGAATTATTATCATTAATGTTATGGGATGAGATTTTTATAAATAGAATGTAAAGATGCGTATGAAAATGGCAAGAAGCCAAAGAAAAGCCCCGATCATTCGGGGCTTTTCTTTGGCTTCAACTTATACGTTGAAACGGAAGTGAAGAACGTCACCGTCCTGAACGATATAGGTTTTACCTTCTAGACGCCATTTACCTGCTTCTTTAGCGCCAGCTTCGCCGTTATACTGTACGAAGTCATCATAAGCAATACATTCTGCGCGGATGAAGCCTTTTTCGAAGTCAGTGTGAATGACACCCGCTGCTTGAGGCGCAGTAGCACCGACTTTAACCGTCCAGGCACGAACTTCCTGTACACCGGCAGTAAAGTAAGTTTGCAAGCCTAGCAGTGAATAGCCTGCGCGGATTACCACGTTCAGACCCGGCTCTTCCATATCCATTGCTTCCAGGAATTCGGCACGGTCTTCATCTTCAAGCAATGAAATTTCAGCTTCGATCTGGTTGCAAAGTGGAACCACGATTGCATTTTCAGCAGCTGCCAGTTCACGTACCGCATCGAGGTGCGGGTTATTTTCAAAACCGTCTTCTGCCACGTTAGCGATGTACATCGTTGGTTTAAGCGTTAACAGACCAAAGCCACGTACCAGTTTACGTTCGTCATCATCCAGATTTGCTGCACGGGCAGGTTTGCCTTCATCAAGCAAAGGTAGGATTTTTTCAAGAACGGCTTTAGTGGCTACAGCTTCTTTATCGCCACCTTTTGCAGACTTCGCCAGACGAGTCACTGCTTTAGTCACAGTTTCAAGGTCAGCTAGAGCAAGTTCAGTGTTAATCGTTGCGATGTCATCAAGCGGATCAATTTTACCGTTGACGTGAATCACGTTTTCATCTTCGAAACAACGAACAACATGAGCAATTGCATCAGTTTCACGGATATTCGCCAGGAACTGGTTACCCAGACCTTCGCCTTTAGATGCACCAGCAACCAGACCCGCGATGTCCACGAATTCCATGGTAGTTGGTACCACGCGTTGTGGTTTTACGATTTCAGCAAGTTTATCCAAGCGTGGATCTGGTACAGGCACGATACCGGTGTTTGGTTCAATCGTACAGAATGGGAAGTTTTCCGCAGCAATTGCAGCTTTAGTTAATGCATTGAAAAGCGTAGATTTACCAACGTTAGGCAGGCCTACAATACCACAATTAAAACCCATGAAATAACTCACACAGCGTTATATAAAAATTGCCAGTGATTTTACATGAAAGCCATGACAAAGTCAGGTCATGGCTGGGTGCTTTGTTGAAAACTTATGAAATAGATGTTTTTAAATTTTACGTTTATCGAGCTGATTCGATAGGGTGTCACCAGTGGCCTGAACCAGCATGACCAGAATCACCAGCACCACAATCACCGCCAGCATGATCTGCATGTCAAAACGCTGATAGCCATAACGGTAGGCAATGTCGCCCAGACCACCGGCACCAATAGCACCGGCAATGGCGGATGAGTTAATCATGGTCACCAAAGTGACGGTAAAACCGGCCACAATCCCTGGTAAAGCTTCAGGTAATAGCACATGCCAGATAATTTGCTTACGGTTACAGCCAATCGCTTGAGCCGCTTCAATCAGTCCCTGATCTACTTCACGTAAACTCACTTCAGCAATACGCGCAAAGAAAGGAGTCGCGGCCAACGTTAAAGGTACAACGGCTGCCCAGACGCCATAGCTGGTGCCTACAATCCAGCGGGTAAGGGGAATTAAAGCGACCATTAAAATCAGGAAAGGCACCGAACGGGTAATATTTACAATCCAGCCCAGAGCCTGATTAATGGGTTTGGATGGATAGATCCCGTGTTCAGATGTACTGACCAGTACTACTGCCATCGGTAAACCAATCAGAAAGGCAACGATTGCGGATACACCAACCATGATGAGGGTATCGGTGGTTCCTGTTAGTAATAAATCAATGAGTTGGTCGTGCATAGCCAATCACCTCAATCTGTGCAATGTGTTGTTTTAGTTTTTGCTGAAGTAAGTCAGTATCCAGATTTAGATCGGCAACTGCGACAATCAGGCTACCGACCAGATGATTCTGGATGCTGTCGATATGACTTTGATAGAGATGCACCGGATGCTCGAACTGTTCGAAAATCACTTTCAAATCTGGTGAATGCTGAACACTAGAGGCATAGCGCAGTTTGATAATGCTATGCGTGGTATCTGTTGTCACTTCAGGACTGATCGAAAATGGCAGTTCCAGCTGTTCCAGATTCAGCAGTTCCTGGGTAATTTGCTGCTGTGGATTGGAAAACACTGACCAGACTTCACCCGCTTCAACAATTTCACCTTTTTCAATCACGACGACTTGATCGCAAATTTCACGGATCACTTGCATTTCATGGGTGATCAGCACAATGGTAATACCAAGTTTCTGATTGATTTCTTTTAACAGTGATAACACCACGGAAGTGCTTTCCGGATCCAGTGCAGAAGTGGCTTCATCACAGAGTAGAATTTCCGGGTGATGCACCAGCGCGCGAGCAATGCCGACACGCTGTTTTTGTCCACCGGATAGCTGGGAAGGATAGCTCTGTGCCTTATCGCTTAAGCCCACCAGTTGCAGTACTTCGTTTACACGCGCATCAATGTCTGATTTTTTATAATTTGCAACTTTTAAAGGCAGAGCTACATTTTCCCAGACGGTTTTGGCTGACATCAGATTGAAGTGCTGGAAGATCATGCCAATGCGCTGACGTAGCTGGATCAGTTCAGCATGGGTGAGCCCAGCCAGATCCTGCTGATGGATATGGATATGACCTTCACTGATCTGTTCCAGACCATTCAAAGTACGTAGCAGCGAAGATTTTCCTGCGCCACTTTTCCCGATAATCCCGAAGATTTTACCTTCAGGAATATCCAGATTGATGTCCTTTAAGGCATGTACCGATTTGCCTTGTACCTCATAGTATTTGTTCAGGTCACGGATTTTGATATGTGGGACGGAAAACGCCACCTGAGAACCAAAACTCACCATAGTATTCACCTTATTTCCAGCCTTCAAACCACATACCAGTACCAAAATCCTGGTCCAGAATTGCTTTGACTTTTTCAGAATTCTGGAAAGCTTTTACGAAAGTCGCCAGTTTCTGGTTTTTATCTTCATAGTCTTTGCGTGTCACAAACAGAATGGCGTATTTCTTGTCGATTGGATCCAGGAACAGAGCATCATGTGGATCTGCTGCTTTAGCAAGTTTTAGATAATGCGGATAACCAAAGATCAGGTCTGCTTCATTCAGGGCATGCGCCGTTTGTGGGCCCTCAACTTCAATAAACTGCAACTGTTTAGGATTATTCTTGATGTCCTTAACGGTTGATAATTCATTGTTGATATTTTTCAGTTCAATCAGTTTTGCACGGTTAAGAAGGATCAAGGCACGTGCCAGATTCACCGGATCATTTGGAATGACCACACGGGCATTTTGTGGTAACTCATCCAGCAATTTATATTTCTTAGAATATAAACCGACATGGCTACCCGTACCGGGCGCGAAGCTATGTAGATTGAAGTTGGTTTCGCGAATGGCATTTCTTAAGTACACACTTTGCTGAAAAAAGTTGGCATCAATATCACCATTTTGTACCGCGACATTGGGTGCATGCCAGTCGGAAAATTCAACCAGTTTCACATTAATACCTTGCGGTTTCAGTTCATCAGCCACACTTTGCAATAAGTCTGCATAAGGTGGGCTAATGCCAATGGTCAGTACATCTTCCTGCTGCTGACCCTTGGTCCAACGGTAAGCCGCCAGACCAAGAATAAGTGCGAGGATGACGCCGCCAATGATCCACTTCTTTGCATTCGAATTTGACGAATTTACTTGTGTCATAACTACACCTTATTTCCAGCCCGGGAACCAGAGTTTCGCACCGAAGTCAGCATCTAATGCTTCCTTCACGCGAGGTGAGTTCTGATAGATTTCAACAAATTTTTTCAGCTTGTCATTTTTGTCCTGATAGTCTTCATGTACGGCAAACAGGATCGCGTAACGGTTGTCTTAGTTAGAGTCAAATAGCAATGCTTGTTCTGGATCAGCTGTTTTAGCCAGACGTAGGTAATGCGGGTAACCGAATGCCAGATCAACATCATCAATGGCACGTGCGGTTTGTGGGCCTTCGACTTCAACGAACTGCAGGTTCTTCGGATTCGCTGCAATATCTTTCAGGCTAGATAGATGATTGTTTGGATCTTTTAATGTGACCAGATTCGCTTGTTGTAATAACAATAGAGCACGGCCTTGGTTAACTGGATCGTTTGGCACCACAACTTTCGCGCCGTCTTTAAGTTCATCCAGACTGTTAATTTTCTTGGAATATAGACCAACATGAGTTGCTGTACCTTTGGCAAACGCCTTGATTTTAAAATCAGTTTCTTTCTTCGCATTATCCAAAAATGGCTGATGCTGGAAAAAGTTAGCATCAATGTCACCATGATTCAGGGTGATGTTTGGTGTGTTCCAGTCTGAGAACTCGACCAGTTTGACATTTACACCTTGTTGTTTGGCCTCAATTGCTGCCACCTGTAAAGGTTTAGCAAAAGATGGGCTGATCCCAATCACCAGTTCATCCGAACCAGATTTCTTTTGCTGGTTCCACACCACTAGTCCGATAATCACGGCGGCAATAATCACCCCAATAACGGTGAATTTTGTTTTAACGGTTTGTGCCATGTTGCACCTCAAAATAAATTTATGCTGATTGTTTTTGCTTTAGGTTCGTGTTCGCTGTTGAGGCGGAGCTTTGACATCGGAATTGCTGCACTGGATGCGCGCTAGGTAAGCGGTCACCTTGCTGAAACAGTTTGTGTCTGAAACTGCCTTGTTCATATTCAGTTTTATAGCGTCCGCGCTGCTGTAATTCAGGAATCACAAATTGGATAAAATCCTGATGTGATTCAGGTGCCACCGTGCGGGTCAGGTTGAAGCCATCGATACCAGTTTCATCAATGAGCTGAATCAGTTTTTCTGCCACCGTTGCGCCACTACCTACGATCAGTGGATAACGACCACCCAGCTCATGTTGAGCTTTTAGGTCATTGGGTGTGATCTGCTGCTCTTTAAATTTGTCATTAACCGTCGCAATACTATTGGTCTTCTTGTAAGGAATTGGTTCATCATCAGCGAATTTGGACAGGTCAATCCCGACAGAACTTGAATAATGCGCAAGACCAGCTTCAGGACTGGCATAAGCACGGTATTCATCCAGTTTATGCTGTGCCAGTTTATCCGTTTCAGCGGTCACGACGGTAATGCCGACAAAAATCTTGATCGCTTCAGGATCACGGCCTTGTTCAGTGGCCTGACGACGAATCTGATCGACCTGTTTCTTGATCTTGTCCGGATGGTCACCACCAATAAACATGCCTTCAGCATGCTGGGTAGCGAAAGCCATACCACGCGGTGATGCACCAGCCTGGAATAGTACCGGCGTACGCTGAACAGAAGGGGAAACCTGGAATACGCCCTGACTGCGATAAAACTGGCCTTGGTGATTGATCTGATGCACCTTGGCTGGATCAGTAAAGATACGCTGCTGCTTATCTTTTAAGACAGCATCATCTTCCCAGGAGCTTTCCCAGAACTTGTAGCACAGCTGTAAAAATTCCTCGGCCTGTTCATAGCGCAGATCATGGTCTTTCAGGCCATTTTCACCAATCAGACGTTGTGCACTGTCCAGATAACCGGTGACAATATTCCAGCCGATACGGCCATGGGTCAGGTGATCCAGGCTGGCAAAGCGACGGGCGAACTGATATGGCGATTCATAACTGAGATTCACCGTGACGCCAAAACCGAGATTCTCAGTCACTGCTGCCATGGCAGATACCAGTGTGCTTGGATCATGGCTGGGTAATTGAATCGATTCTCTTAGTGTCAGATCAATGCCGTTTTGATAGACGTCATAGACTCCAGTAATGTCGGCAATGAACAGACCATAAAACAGGCCTTTTTCTAGCGTTTTTGCCAGATCAGTCCAGTAGCTCAGCTCATTAAAACGGTGTGATTCATCCCGTGGATGAGTCCACAGACCATGATTGATATGACCCACGCAGTTCATATCAAATGCATTCAGTAGGATTTTTTTTGCTTTCGAGCTAATTGTAGTATTTGTCATTACAATGTCCCCCGGCGTGGAGGCAGTACGCCATTCAGCAAATAATTAGCGATGAAATAGTACTTCCAGCGTGAAGCATCGTGCAGGGTATGCACGCGGGCATTGCGCCAGAAACGATCCAAGCCATCTTCGCGCTGGCTACCACGACTGCCAGCCAGTTCAATCAGCTTCGATGATGCTTTTAATGCGGTTTCAGAACTGTGTGCACGCACTTTGGCTACATCTAGAGAGGCTTTGGCAACACTGACCTCAGTCGGAGCAACCTTGGCGGCATCGACAGAACGTGCGGCCTGTTTCAGTAACACTTCAGAAGCACGCACATCAGCGACCACGCGACCCAGTTCAAATTTGGTCAGCGGATCATCCATGGCTTTATCCACACCTGAATCAATCCACGGGCGCGCCTGACGTACGCGATTCAAGGTTTCCTCAAAAGCAGCACGGGCAATGCCGGTTTCAATCGAGGCATGCAACAATTGAGCGAAAGGGCCGGAGATGGTTGGACGGGAATAGGCTGTATCAAAACGTACGACATCTTCTGCAAGCACCTGCACATTGTCAAATTTTACTGTGCCGCTGCCGGTGGTACGCTGACCAAAACCGCTCCAGTCATCGATTAGGGTCAGGCCTTCACTGTTGCGCGGCACAAAGACCAAGAACTGCTGTTCATGTTCATCCACCACTAGGGTTGGAATGCGATGCGCAAACAGGCTGCCAGTACAATAGAATTTTTCGCCGTTAATGACATAACCTTGCTCGGTTTTGCGGATCGCGGTTTGACGCTGTGCAGCAGTCTTGGTCTTGAATTCAGCTAGGGCATTACCAAAACGAGCACCTTTTAAGACTTCGGCATAGAGTTTCTGTTTTTGTTCCTCCGTGCCGTTATTGCGCAGGATTTCGAGACCATAGAAATGGTTTTGCGGAATCTGACCGATTGATCCATCCACACCGCTCATTAGGGCAATGACTTGTGCCACCGTATAGCTAGACACTTCTGCACCACCATATTCTTTAGGTACAGTAATCGCCCAGAGTCCGGACTGGCTATAAGCCTCGATTTCTTCGAAAGGCAGAATACGTTCAGCATCACGTTGTACTGAATTAATCTTGAACTGCTCTGCCAGATTATGGGCAATTTCTAGTGCTTCTTCATCAGATTTGATGATGTGCGCATGTGCCAGCTGTTCTGACTGCAATGGACTAATGTTTTGAAATGAAGTCATGGCAAATATCCTTAAATCCAGGCGTGGCGGGCAGGGAGTTTATGATTTAGGTAATAATCCCCAAGTGCATGCAGCTTCCAGCGGATCGGGTCATGCAAGGTATGCACACGGGCATTACGCCAATGCTGATCCAGATTGTGCTGACTGAGGCTGGAGCGACTTCCACCCAATTCCAGTAATTTTTCCGAGATATGTAGCGCAGCATCGTTGGCATAGACCTTGGCTTCAGCCACTAGAATTGAGGCTTTGGCTGCCTGCTCATCAGTCACAGATTCCAGCTGATCCAGTTCATCCAGATATTCAGCGGCTTCATCCAGCAGTAAAATCGCGGCATCGAGCAGCACAGAAGATTTGCCAACTTCCTGCAGGGTATAATGTTCTAAGCTGGCTTTTTCGACTTGAGCATCGACAATTGGACGTGCTTTTTGTACGGCAGTCAGCGTATCGGCAAAAGCAGCTTCGGCAATGCCGACATCAATCGCGACCTGCATCAATTGGGAATAGGCACCGCGGTAGCTTGGTTGATTTCCTAACAGACGCTCATCAAAAATCAATAGCGGATCAACTTCGACATGCTGAAGTTTGACGGTACCACTCGAAGTCGTGCGTTGACCAAAGCCATTCCAATTGTCGATCACTTCCACACCTTCAGCATTGCGGTCGACAATGGTTAGTACTACATGGCCTTCTGGATGAATCGCTTTAATCGCTAACCAGTGCGCGAAGCTACTACCAGTTGAATAGAATTTCTCGCCATCCACAAAATAGCGGCCATTTTCAAATGTTAAAGTGGTGGCAAGCGTCTTGGTATCTTTGGTATTGCGCTCTGGACCGCCATTCGCCAGACGCTTACCTTTTAGAATTTCGTTATAAATAAACTGTTTTTGTTCTTCTGTGCCCATGATCTCGATCATGTTGAGTAATGCGATCTGGTTCTGCGGAATTTGCCCGACACTTGAGTCAGCCTTATTAATAATCCGGAATACATGCGCCAGGGTTTTATTGACAACAAATGCACCGCCGTACTGTTTCGGAATGCGCATGCCGCCCAGGCCTTTCTGGCTGAACAGGTCAATCTCAGCAAAAGGTAATAGACGTTGCTGATCACGCTGATTACGGCCTTCCAGGGCAAAGTCTGCAACCTGATAAGCAGCATTAATCGCGTCAAGATCATTTTCGATGATATGAACTTTTTCAGAAGTTAAACGAGACATAATGACATCCTCAATCGATGCCAAAACGTTACAGCGAAAGCTTTATGTAATTAAGCAATTGCTTTTGCAAAGCTTATAAAAAAAGCTCTTTAAGATAAAAACTGCTAGATTCTTATAAATTTGGAATATAGTAACTGATTAAAATTAAATAGATTTTGAATAATTTCTTAATTTTAATAGATGTTTTTAAAGCAGTGCATATCTGCTTTATAGATAATCAAGACAAAAAAATGTATAAAAATACTCATCGTCGTGCTGAATAAGCAACATCTTTATTTTGAATAAAAAGTTCATTGTATTTCCAGGCTAGGGTGACTAAAGTATCCGACTAAATTAGATGGTTTTAATGCGATCTAACCTAAAAACAAGCATGGAGAATTTATGCGCATCTTATACCAGTTTCCACTTTCTCATTTTTGTGAAAAGGCACGCTGGATGCTGGATTACAAAGAGCTGGAATATGTCGCGCAAAACCTCATGCCGGGTGCCCATCGTGCCTTTGCCCGCCTGAAAACTGGACAAAACCGTTTACCGATTCTGCGTGATCAGGAACGGTGGATTGCGGATTCGACCAAAATCGCTCTATATCTGGATGAGCAATATCCTGAACACCGTCTGCTACCTGCAGAAGCAAGCTTGCGTCAGCAGGCACTAGATATTGATGAAATCATCCAAGAATTAGGCCGCCATGTGCGTCGCTGGATGCTGGCTCAGGCTTTATCGCATGACCATGAATCGATGGATATTCTGATTGGAGAAAAAGGCTATCTGCGCCAGTTTGAAAAATTCTCCAAGCCATTGCTAAAAACCATTTTGACCAAGGGTTATGCCTTGACTGAAGAAACACTGGAACAGTCCAAACAATTTATCAAGGATTCGGTTGAGCAGCTTAATCAGATCCGTATGGAAAAAGAAGGACCTTATCTCGTCGGTTCGCGTTTCTCTCTGGCCGATATTGCGGTTTGTTCTATTTTGGCTCCTCTATTGGCTATTCCGGGAACGCCGTGGGAGAGGGAAAGCTTTGAATCGATGTCGGATGAATACCGGGAATATCAAAGTCATCTGGCTGAGTTGCCATTAGGGCAATATATTCAAAAGATGTATCGTAATGAGCGCAATGCCCGTGTTGATTGGCGCGGTGTATAAAATTAAAAATGAAATAAAAAAACGCGCATAAAGCGCGTTTTTTTATGAGATTAGAATTAACTCCAAGGGCTGGTTTGATCAATATCACTTGTTTTACTGAAGCCACTGAGCAGTGAGCTAAAGTCAAACTTCGGCAGGGAACTACCACTTGAGAGATTGGTAATAGTTTCTTTAATGGTTGGGAGGATTTCAGTAATGCTGATATTCGTAGCCGTATCAGTATTACTAATGCCGGAAATCAATTCGCTAAGATCAGGCAGTTGTAGGGACGAGTTGTTACCGACTAAATTGCCAAGACTATCCGTGAATGCATCCAAACCTAAACCCTCTAAGCTTGGCACGCCAGAACCGAGTGACCCGAGCAGGTCGCCAATTTCAGGAAACTGAACACCATCCAGAAGATCCGAGAATTGACCTTCGCTATCAATCAGCGCAATCACTGGTTTTAGTGCTGTAATCACATTGTTGAGGTCGCTGGATAAGGTGAGCAGTAATGGGTTATTCACAAAATCCAGCACCACTTGTACGCCATTCAAGACATCGTAAAGAGAATTCACGATTTCTGCCTGATCAGCGTCAAGAACGTCACTATTCGCTAATAGATTCAACAGTGGATTGATGCCTTTTAGTACATCTGCGATGGTGTCTGGCACATTACCTGAACCTGCAGAACTGATTGCAGATACCAATGTAGTCACACTACCAACCACTGTTGGTAAAACTTGGGTAAGTTGATCCATATCAATGGATGAGTTACCTGTATCAATCGATGCAAGCAGTGGCATCAGGCTTTGCGTTACAGTTTGCGCAATGGTGCCCGTATCGATATTGCCTGAATTGCTGATTAGACCACTGAGCAAATTGGTAATAGCACCGATATCAAGGTCACTGCTTGCATTGCTCATTAAGTTACTGGCTAACAGATTGACTGAACTGGTATCTAAACTACCTGTTGAGCCACCGATCAATCCGCTGATCAAGTCAACAATTGCACCGATGTCGAGATCACTAGCGGCATTGCCACTGATGAGACCACCGACTAGGTTGGCAATTTGACCAATATCTACATCGCCAAGTCCGCCAGAACCACCAATTAAGTCACTAACCAGTTCAGCAATTTGTGCGATATCAATATCGCCACCTTGAATCAAGCCACCGACGAGGCCTGCAATTGCTCCGATATCAATACCATCAAATCCGCTAGAGCCACCGATTAAGCCGCTAACTAGTTGAGCGATTTGCGTAATATCAATGTCACCGCCTTGAATCAAGCCGCCGACTAGACCCGCTATTGCGCCGATATCAATGCCGCCTAATCCACCAGAACCACCAATTAAACCACTAGCCAGTTCAGCAATTTGAGCAATATCGATATCGCCATTACCACCAATAAGGTTGCTAACTAAGCCAGCGATTGAACCTATATCAATACCATTAAGTCCACTAGAGCCACCAATCAGACCGCTCAATAGTTGGGTGATTTGAGTAATATCAATATCACCACCTTGGATGAGACCACTGACGATACCGACGATGGCACCAATGTCTGTTCCACCAAGACCACCAGTACCTCCAATCCGGCCACTCAGCAGTTGAGTGATTTGGGTAAGATCAAGGTCGCCACCTTGCAATAAGTTGCCAGCCAGTTCAGCAATTTTACTAAGATCTAGATTACCAGTACTGCCACCCATCAATCCACTGACCAATTTGATAACTGCATTTAAATCCAGGGTTGATGTATTACTACCCATTAAACTGCCAAGTAGATTGCTGATTGAACCTATGTCAAAACTGCCACCATTGGCTTTCGTTAATTGGCTAATTAAACTGTTGATATCAAGTTTAGAAGCATTTGAGCCTGTAAATTGGCTAATTAAATCAGTGAGGGAACTGGAAGCTAAACTCTTGCCAGAAAGCAGGCTGTTTAAGAGAGAATCTAGGGAAGGGGTAGAGGGGGTAGAACCTGTAATAGAACCAATAATGCCAGAAACACTGCCACCCAATAAACCACCAAGTAAACTCGTATTTTGTATCTCTGTCGTGAGCACTGGACTGAGTTTAGTTTTAATTGAACTAAGAATACTAAAAGCCATAATCGTTTTGCGAATTTTTATCTTGTTATGTTTGTTGTGTGTTTTAGATAAACCGCTCAATTCTTATTCAATTTCTATACAAGTGTAAATCTAAGTTGGATTAATCATGCTTTGAAAATCCAGTTATCAGCGTCATAGTTTTTATTCATAAATAGTTTAGTGATAAATAAGAATGATTTATTTAAAAAGAGACGTTTATCGAAAATTTGTTTTATACGACGAATAACCATAAACATGGTTTAAAACTGGTTATTGAGATGTTTCTGGCATTTTTTTTCAAATAACTGGTAATTTATGAAAAATTTATCAATACTATCAGCAAAACAATGATGTATTTGAATAAAATGGCAAGAGATTAAAGATGGAATTAGATCGTTTTGATAAGCACATTCTTGAAATTTTGACCCATGAAGATGTCAATCTGAATGAACTCTCGGAGAGAGTAAATTTATCTGTGAGTTCGGTACACCGCAGGATCAAGCATTTGATCGATCATAATATTATCAGTGGCTTGAAGCGCGAGATTAATTATCAAAAATTGGGCTTTAGTCTGCATGTGCTGTTGCAGGTTTCCTTAAGCAAGCATGATAGCGATACTTTTGCCAAATTTTTAGAAGAATTAGAAAATATTCCGGAAGTCATTAATGCTTTCCTGGTGACAGGACAGTCTGCGGATTTTATTGTCGAAGTTGTGGCACGTGATATGGAAAATTATAGTCAGATTCTATTAAGCCGAATCGGCAAGATCGAGCATGTCGTAGCACTGCATTCCAGCTTTGTGATCAAGGAATATAATGTTTTTAACTGTAGTGGTCTTTTAAATAAGGTTTAAAATTCCAGGCATTTTTTAACACATATAAAAAACGCACCCGAAGGTGCGTTTTGATCTCATAGAAGATTAGGCATCGAGTTGCGCTAAAACTTCATCAGAGAATTCAACGTTGGTATAAACGTTTTGAACATCGTCTAGGTCTTCAAGCATATCGATCATTTTCATGATTTTTTTCGCTTGGTCGATATCTGTGATTTCAGCTTTGGTAGACGGGCTCATCACCACTTCAGCGTTATCAGATTTTAAACCTGCAGCAGCTAAAGCATCTTGTACTGTACCGAAGCTTTCAGGCGTAGTGATCACCAGGATTTCATCTTCATCCACTTCGATGTCTTCAGCACCCGCTTCAAGCGCCACTTCCATGATTTGATCTTCTAAAGACACATCTTCAAAAGTAATTTCGCCACGTTTAGTGAATAGGAAGGATACTGAACCGTTGGTACCGAGGTTACCATCAGTTTTAGTAAAGCAGTGACGTACATCAGGAACCGTACGGTTCAGGTTATCTGTCATGGTTTCAACAATAACCGCAACGCCGCCTACGCCATAACCTTCATAGGTTACTTCTTTCAGATCGTCGTTATCTTCACCACCGGCACCACGCTGAATCGCGCGATTGATCACATCACGTGTCATGTTTACAGATAATGCTTTTTCTACAACAGCACGTAGACGAGGATTACTACCCGCATCAGCGCCACCGAGTTTAGCAGCAGTTGTTAATTCACGAATGTACTTGGTAAACAACTTACCACGACTGGCATCTTGTTTTGCTTTACGATGCTTAATATTGGCCCACTTGGAATGACCCGCCATGCGAAATATGCTCCTTGTAGATTGGCTGTATGCCTATCGAATTGCGCCGATTCTACCATAAGCTCTTTTTTTGAAAAAAGAGTCTGGATTTGAGATTTAATGATAATGCCAAAAAAATAGGCAATAAAATAGAAAGGCAAAGCAATAAATGTAAATAAAAACTTAAGAAAATACCTAAATAAGAAAAGAGCAGAAGAAACATTATTCTCAAGCCCTTTTATGGAAAGTTTATTCCGGGATAATAATATCCAGACCAACATTCTCTTTATAGAGCCGCTTGATTAAAGCCAGATCATGTGCAAGATCAGTAGGATAAATTTTGCCAAAAATCCCGCCTTGCTTGGTCTTGGAATTGGCATACATAAGCACAATTGGCACATTGGCAGCTTTGGCAATATGCCAGAAACCGGTACGGATCGGTTTGCGCGCTTCACCATTTTTGGCACGGGTGGCTTCAGGTGCGATCACCAGATTGAATTTTTCATTATTCTGAAAATGTTCAACCATTACGCTGACAATATCTTTATTGGCTTTACGGTCGACCGCGATACCACCCATGGCTTCCAGAATTGGTTTCATTGGGCCTTTGAACAGTTCTTTCTTGATCAGGGTATGAATTTTGATGTCATACATCTTAAAGAGCGCCAAAGATAGAACTGCATCCATCATGGATGTATGTTCAAATCCGACAATGACCTGTTTATCTTCGAGTACATCGGGTTCAACATGATATTGCCAACCGGCAAGTTTAAATGCAGATTCGCCAATAAATTTGTTTAGCATAAGTAGAAAGAAATAAGAGCTAACGGTATGAACTGCATAATTTCTTCCTGTTCTTATTCACAGTCAATAGGCATTAATTAAAATTCATTAATAATATAAAAAATCCAAAATCAAAAAAGTATATTAAATAGTTTTTTAAGACCTGAAAGATATAAATAAATACTTAATAATCCTTGAGATATATCATCTTATATAAAATAAGTCTTAAAATGATGAAAAAATGACTATCCAGCACAAATTTTAGTTATTAGACTTTTGTCGAAGAAAAGAAGAAATTGTGTCTTTTCTATTTTCTGGTCATTTTCTCTCTGAGATTGAAACCTATGACGTATATTACAGCTTTCATGTTCTCAATGCTTCTGTTAGCACTGGTTATTGTATGGTCTTTAATCGAAATCTATATGGATTTACGTAAAGACGAGAAATTGGAATCGGAATTTTAGTCTTTATAGATTTTTAAAGAATATTCTAGGATTATATTTCTATACTTAATAGTTGGTATTTTTATTGATTATGGTTATATTGAGACGTAAAAGCGATTAATTTATTGGTTTGATATTCGAATAATTAGCGTGCTCTCTTTATTTTAGATAGAAAATATAGATGTCATATTAGGCTTTTGCTAGCTTAACTTAGACTGAAGTCTTAAATCCTAAGCAGGGCAGTTATTAAGGATAAAAAATGATTGCTGGCTAAGTGTGCAAGCAGAAAGAAAAGTACTTGTTTTTTGATCTAATCTTGGCTAGTATTCAATGCGCCTGAACTAGTTGAAATATAACAAATTCAGTCTATATAGGGCCTATAGCTCAGTTGGTTAGAGCAGCGGACTCATAATCCGTTGGTCGACAGTTCAAGTCTGTCTGGGCCCACCAAATACATCAAGCATCTAGGAGCAATACTCTTAGGTGCTTTTTTATTTTTTGAATTCATTTAAGCACTATCTATCTTCAAAAATAACTAAAATTTCAATCTCTTATCATAAGGTAGGCTTTTAGTAGGTGGGATTCTTTTATCGTTCATTGAATACTTAAATCACGGTGAGGGTCACCGATAATAAGATGAATGGTAGAAGGAATCGAACCATGGCTTTTAAGAATATTGCAGATCAAACAAACGGTTTTTATATCCCTTGTGTTTCACTTTTCGGTCCAGGCTGTGCCAAAGAAATTGGCGTTAAAGCACAAAATTTAGGTGCCAAGAAAGCTCTGATTGTGACCGATGAAGGCTTATACAAATTTGGTGTCGCAGATACCATCGCAAATTATTTAAAAGAGGCTGGTGTTGACAGCCATATCTTCCCAGGTGCAGAACCAAACCCAACAGATATTAACGTTCATAATGGCGTACAAGTCTACAATGACAACGGCTGCGATTTTATTGTATCACTCGGTGGCGGTTCTTCACATGACTGTGCCAAAGGTATTGGCCTGGTGACTGCCGGTGGTGGTCATATCCGCGACTATGAAGGTATTGATAAAAGTACTGTGCCTATGACACCGCTTATTGCAGTCAATACCACAGCGGGTACAGCGTCGGAAATGACACGCTTCTGTATCATTACCAATACCGATACCCATGTCAAAATGGCAATTGTGGATTGGCGTTGTACACCATTGATCGCGATCGATGATCCTAAATTGATGATTGCCAAGCCAGCGGGCTTAACTGCCGCGACTGGTATGGATGCCTTAACCCATGCGGTAGAAGCGTATGTTTCTACGGCAGCCAATCCGATTACGGATGCCTGTGCAGAAAAGGCCATTACCATGATCAGTGAATGGCTGAGTCAGGCAGTAGCAAATGGTGAAAATATTGAAGCACGTGATGCTATGAGCTATGCACAGTATCTGGCAGGCATGGCATTCAACAATGCATCACTCGGATATGTGCATGCGATGGCACACCAGCTGGGTGGTTTCTATAACCTGCCACATGGTGTATGTAATGCGATTTTGCTACCGCACGTATGCGAATTTAACCTGATTGCCTGTCCGGATCGCTATGCAAAAATTGCCCAGTTGATGGGTGTAAATACTGAAGGATTAACTGTGACTGAAGCAGCTTATGCAGCGATTGATGCCATTCGCCAGCTTTCAGCTTCAATTGGAATTCCATCTGGTCTGAAAGGCTTAGGGGTTAAAGAGGAAGACCTTGCCATTATGGCAGAAAATGCGCAAAAGGATGCCTGTATGCTGACCAACCCGCGTAAGGCTAGCCATGCACAAGTCGTAGAGATTTTTAAAGCGGCGCTGTAAGCCTCTATGTAAGTCGATTCTCTCCACTCGGCAGACTTACATTTTATGCAACCCTGTTCGCACTTCTTAGTGAAGTGCGCCAAGATAAATGTATCCCCATGCGATATTCTTGGCTGATCCTTACACCCTTGATAAGGATATAGAGCAGGCGTTGCTCTTTTTTTTGCCTAAATTTTTGCTTTCAAAAAATATATTTGGGCAGTTAATTCATCAGGGTATAGCTTATTAAAATTAACTGAATGAACTCGATAATAATAAAATACTGGAATGAGCAGAGTATTGCTAAAAGCTTATTCGTAGCATGAGCTAAATCAATAAAATGTTATAATAAAAAATTATAATTCTAAAGTAGTTAAATGCTTTTTATATTTTTATAAGTTGGAATCTTCTCAATGGAAGATAGCCGTAATTATCTTGCTAACAAGAAGCCAAACAAGAAATGATCTGATTTTTAAATATCCTGAAATTTAAGCAGGGTTTGATGTGCTGGATGACCTTTTGGCATCAGTTCAATCAGACGTTCAACCGCATCAATTGCTTCAGGAAAACGTGCTACATGTTTCAGCAGCACATCAGTTTCATTGGCTTTGAAAATAGCATCACTGAGACGTGATTCCAGACAATCCCGCCATGCACATAAAAATGGGCTTTCAGTTTTTGCCAGAAAAACTCCAGTATAAAGTTTTAAGGCTGAATCGATATAACCTGCATCTAAAGACTGTTCGGTTTGCAGGAAGTCTGCTTCAACATGCGCCAGCAATCGATAAGGGCGCGAACCAAGCATACCGCCCAGAATATCTCGTAACTGTGACATTTCAGCTTTTAGCGTACCCATGCTGACTTTACGTTCGCCATAAAGTGCCTGATGCAAGTGATCCAGACTTAAACCTTGTGGGAATAAAGCCAGAATAGCGAGAATTTCAGTCTGGCGTGGGGTTATGGTCAGGGTTTTACCATTAAAAATGACCTGCGGGACAGAAAAGGCACGAATATATAAACGCTGTTTTTGCGATTCCAGTAAAGCAGATTGAATGATGGATGCACAACGTTCGGCTGCTAATAGCCCTAAGCTATTATGTTTTTGCCAGTGGGTGGACAGATCAATAACCCCTAGAATCTGTTTGGAATAAGGATCAATAATGGGGGAGGCATAACAGACTAGATCCTGCACGGAAGGCATGTAATGTTCGCTGGAAAACACGCAGCTCGATTGTTGGGTTTTGATCGACAGGGCAAGGGCATTGGTCCCGACCAGTTCCTCACGCCACTGACCGCCTTCAACTAAGTGAATATTATCAGCAATTGTGCGCAATTCAGGGCAGGAGGCCCGCCATAGTACCGTACTGCCAATATCTCCAACGGCCAAAACCATAGAGGACTGTTCGGCAATATGCCTCAAACTTTCAGCACAATGTTCCAAGGCATGACTTAAAGCCGAAGAAGTGCTGATTTGTTTTATATCTGTTAATGGGGCAGCCAGACGATTTTTGGGAATCTCGGCTAAAGAAGAGCGTTGCCAGGAGCTAACGATGCTCTGTTCGAGTTGTGCTGCATGTGAAGGCGATAAACTGCTGCTTTGACGAAGCTGATCAATTTTTTGCCTTTGTTGTATCAAGCTCTGTTCTGTCATCATTCCTTATTCTCACAATAATTCATGATTTACATCCAAATGTAATTATTATTGTTTTTATGAGGAATCAAAAGAAATGTAAATCGGTTGAGTGCCAACCTTTCTCCAACCTTATAACGCGTATGTTAACTAAATAGAGTACGGATGTACCTTATACCAAAGCTGTAGATGCAGCATTTTTAAAGATTAAAATAAGCAAAGGAAATACATATGCGTTATATCGATCCGAACCAGCCTGGCTCAAAAGTTCATTTCAAAGCCCAGTATGACAACTTTATTGGTGGGCAATGGGTGCCGCCAGTCAAAGGCGAATACTTTGATAATATTTCTCCTGTAGATGGCAAGCTGTTTACCAAAGTGCCACGTTCTAGCGTGGAAGATATTGAACTGGCGCTGGATGCTGCGCATAAAGCTAAAGCACAATGGAATAAATCATCTCCAACGACTCGCTCTAACATTCTGCTCAAAATTGCTGATCGTCTCGAAGCCAATCTGGAACTGCTGGCGGTGGCTGAAACCTGGGACAATGGCAAGCCAATCCGTGAAACCCTGGCTGCTGATATTCCTTTAGCGATTGATCACTTCCGCTATTTCGCCGGCTGTATCCGTGCGCAAGAAGGCGGCATTTCTGAGATTGATGAAGATACCATTGCCTACCA
This sequence comes from Acinetobacter sp. YH12072, assembly GCF_013419565.1. Taxonomy (NCBI): domain Bacteria; kingdom Pseudomonadati; phylum Pseudomonadota; class Gammaproteobacteria; order Moraxellales; family Moraxellaceae; genus Acinetobacter; species Acinetobacter sp. YH12072. Next base: position 36,490 of record NZ_VOZV01000027.1, read on the forward strand.
TTTCCATGAGCCTTTAGGTGTGGTTGGTCAGATCATTCCATGGAACTTCCCGATCTTGATGGCAGCATGGAAATTGGCACCGGCTTTGGCCGCAGGCAATTGTATCGTTCTGAAACCGGCAGAGCAGACCCCGGTCAGTATTCTGGTACTGGCTGAACTGATTCAGGACCTGTTACCTGAAGGTGTATTAAACATCGTGAATGGCTATGGTGTTGAAGTCGGCCGTCCACTGGCTGTGAATCCGCGTATTGCCAAAATTGCCTTCACTGGTTCGACTGCTGTAGGTCAGCAAATCATGCAATATGCCACTGAAAATATTATTCCGGTGACACTGGAACTTGGTGGTAAATCACCAAATATTTTCTTTGAAGATGTCATGGCGCAGCAGGATGATTATCTGGAAAAAGCACTGGAAGGTTTCACCATGTTTGCCTTGAACCAAGGGGAAATCTGTACCTGTCCATCACGTGCTTTGGTCCAGGAAAGTATTGCTGATCAGTTCCTGGAACTGGCAATCGATCGGGTTAAACGTATTAAAACTGGTCATCCACTCGATACTGAAACCATGATTGGTGCGCAGGCATCGCAGGAACAGCAGGACAAGATTCTGGGGTGTATTGCAACAGGTCGCGGCGAAGGTGCAGAAGTGCTTGTTGGTGGCGGTGTACGTCAGGAAGTCGGGCAAGGCTTCTACATTGAACCGACCATCTTTAAAGGCACCAATAATATGCGTACCTTCCAGGAAGAAATTTTTGGGCCGGTACTGGCAGTAACCACCTTTAAAGATTTTGATGATGCCATCAAGATTGCCAACGATACGATTTATGGCCTAGGTGCTGGTGTCTGGTCACGTTCGGCACATACCTCGTATCGCGCTGGCCGTGCCATTGAAGCGGGTCGTGTCTGGACCAACTGCTATCATATCTATCCGGCCCATGCAGCCTTTGGTGGTTACAAGAAATCTGGGATCGGTCGTGAAAACCACAAGATGATGCTGGATCATTACCAGCAGACCAAAAACCTGTTGGTGAGTTATTCAACCAAGCCAGCTGGTTTCTTCTAAATAAAAGCAAAAAAGCGAACTTCGGTTCGCTTTTTTTATAGTAGAGAATCTTTAATAAGTGGTATTTGAGATATAGATCACAGATGCTAATTAAAAGCATGAATCAATTGAAATTTAACTTTATCGGAAAGTTGAAAAAATGAATGAAATAGGTTTTACATTTTGAAAAATTCTGGTTATAAGTTAGAGGTGGTTTTTATCCAGAACAACAAATCGACACTCAGGAAGGGTGCCTAAAGAAGCGTATTTTAAAAATGATGAAACGGGAGTTTTATAATGCTTCAACTACTGAAAAAACTATTCTGCTTGCACATTTATGAATACCAGCAAATGGAGGAAATTGGGGCAGATTGGGAATGCCGCAAATGTGGTACCCAAAGAGATTAAAAAATACTGCAAGAAAAAGTGAGCGATATGCTCACTTTTTTATATCCATTATATTTAATCTAAACTCATATCCATTAAAATCATTACCAGTACCACATGATGAGAAGGCTTAAATGAGCAAAGATTTCCATGCCAAAACCTATATTGTAGATGAAAATCTGGCTGACACTTTACACTGGTTAAGCCTGCATCAGGACTGTTATGACTCTTTTAGTTTTGATGCACTGACGCAGGAACTGGTCGTACATCATGCCAATGGAACAGACCAGATCCGGATCGGTGATTATCTCAATGCCAGTTATGGCATTTTAATTACTGCACATAACTTTTCAGCATCTTGAATTATTTCAATTAACTTGCCATTGCATCAGTCGCCAATGCGCGGATGCTTGGCTTAGGTTGTTCTGCTACCAGTCCCAATTTTTCAAAGAGCTGCTGGTCACGACCTTTGGCTGTATTTGGAGTCGTTAGCAGTTTTTCGCCTGAGAAAATCGAGTTGGCACCCGCCATAAATGCTAATGCCTGATCTGAGTCAGTCAGTGATTCACGGCCTGCCGAAAGACGAATATAACTTTTTGGCATCAGAATGCGGGCCACTGCAATAGTTCGAATCCATTCAATCACATCCAGTTTTTCAACATCTGCCATCGGTGTGCCTTCGATTGGCACCAGCATATTGATAGGCACAGATTCCGGATGAATTGGAAGGGTAGAAAGCTCAAACAATAAACCGATCCGGTCATTACGACTTTCACCTAAGCCGACAATGCCACCACTACACACTTTTAAACCCGCTTGACGCACATGATCCAGTGTATCCAATCGGTCATCAAAACTGCGGGTACTGATAATATGTGAATAGTATTCACGTGACGTATCCAGATTGTGGTTGTAATAATCCAGTCCTGCATCTTTCAGGCGTTCTGCCTGTGAGGCATTCAGCATGCCTAAAGTCATACAGGTTTCGAGTCCCAGTGCTTTGACTTCACGTACCATGTCCAGTACATAAGGCATATCACGTTCATGCGGATTACGCCACGCTGCTCCCATACAGAAACGTGAACTGCCAGAGGCAAGAGCTTCTTTTGCTTCCTGAATTACTTTTTCTAATGCGATTCGTTTTTCCGCTTCGAGTTTGGAGTCATAATGTGCGGACTGAGAACAGTATTTGCAATCTTCTGGGCATTTACCGGTTTTAATAGAGAGCAGGGTACTGACCTGAACGGCATTGGCATCAAAATATTGACGATGAACCTGTTGAGCCTGAAAGAGCAAATCCATTAAAGGTTGTTGATACAGGGCCTCAATTTCTGCACGAGACCAATCATTACGTATCGGATCAATACTGTTCATCTGTCCATCCTTGTTCATATTTATTTATCAGGCTCCATCTTAAGTAAAAGTATCGCCATCTTCATTAGCAAAATATGACCTTATAGAAAAAACAAAACCCACACAAGGTGAGCTTTGTAGTTGAACTCTTGATCGGAGTTTATTCACGATGATTTCCGTGAATATTCTGGTTTTGTAAATCACTACGATGTTGCTTGTTTAATACACGTTCATCTTGTTCGTGCTGATTATTTTTTGGAGAGCCAAGCGGGCCATGTTGTGACTGCTGCTGTTGCTGTTGTTGCTGCTTCTGGTGTTGATGTTGCAACTCTTCAAGCTGTTCCTGATTTTGATGTTGTGTATCAGATGACTTTTGCATATCCACCTCCGGCTTTATTTCTATTCTTTTTCCTTTATGCCATAGCTTGCACAGTAACTGTGTAAGGCTTTGACGAGAAAATGTGAACCGAAGTAAAAATTGAAAATTACCGGGATTTTGCCAGTTGTTCCTGTATGGCCCAGTCAATATGAACTTGTACAATCTCATCATGTTGATTCTGCTGAGCTTGTAATGCCTGGACAATCTGTGGATCAAAAGGCGCATTACCCAAGCCGATCGCAATATTGCGCATAAAGCTCTGATAGCCGGTACGGCGTAATGGACTGCCTTCAGTTGAGCTTAAAAATGTAGCTTCATCCCATTGCCAGAGATCCAGTAAACTCACTTGATCCAGTCCATGTCGGGGGTGAAAATCTTCAATATTAGTTTTTTGAGCAAAGCTGTTCCACGGACAAATCAACTGACAATCATCGCAACCGAAGACCCGGTTACCAATCCCTCGACGTAACTCCTCTGGAATGATCCCTTTATACTCAATGGTTAAATAAGCAATACAGCGACGTGCATCCAGCATATACGGTTCAACAATAGCCTGTGTCGGGCAAATATCAATACAGGCTGTGCATGAACCACAATGTTTGCTTGCAGGCTCATCAAAGGGTAGTTCCAGTGAGCTAAACAGCTCACCTAAAACAAAGAAAGACCCGGATTTTTTATGGATTAATAAAGTATGTTTACCGGTCCAGCCCATGCCCGCACTTTCGGCCAGGGATTTTTCAAATACAGGAGCAGAGTCTGCAAAGGGGCGAGATTCAAATTCACCGACTTTTTCCCGAATTTTAGAAGCCAGCATTTTTAGGCGCCCGCGCATGGTCTTATGATAGTCACGACCACGGGCATAACGGGCAATAATCGCAGAATTTGGTGCATAGGGTACTAGACGCGGTTCTGGAAGATCGACCAGATAATCCATTCGTACACAGATCACGGATTTGGTATTGGGAATAAGCAGTGTGGGATCGGCACGTTTTTCCAGATTTTCTTCCAAAAACTTCATATCACCGTGATAGCCGCGGTCTAAATATTCCTGCAAGCGGACTAATTCTGCTTGAGCATCCGGTTGGGCAATGACACAATCAGAAAAACCCAGTTCTCGTGCCTGCGCTTTGATCCACGCTTTCAGTTCATGGGGATCTTGTTGATAAACTTGGATTTGCGCTTGGGAATCGGGTGTTGTCATAAACCAGAAACAGGAAATAAGAAATGCAGCAGCAAGTTTATCATAGCCGCAATATACAAGCATGGGAGCAGCGCTGGTTTGGCAAGCAAAATAGTTCTTATGGTTTGATGCAACAGGCAGCATGGTCGATTGCGCAGCGACTCATCCCTTTGTTGGAACAACAGCAATTGACCCGAATCGCTGTGTGTTGCGGTCAGGGTAATAATGCCGGTGATGGTTATCTGATAGGTAAATATTTAAAACAGGCCGGTTTTGAAATAGATATTTATGCAGCAGAACCCGATCCATCACAGGATCTGGCTCAAGCAATCCGGGAAACTCAGCAAATCGGTATACCCACTTATTCAGGTTTTAATTTTCAGAAACAATATGATGTCTATATTGATGCCTTATTTGGGATCGGCTTGAACCGTGATCTGAATGAAAATTGGCAACAGATTATTCAAAGCATTAATGCCCAGCAAGGTCTTAAAATTGCAGTGGATATTCCAAGCGGACTGCATGCCAATACAGGCCAGTCTTTGCCGGTTGCCATTAAGGCAGATCATAGTTTTACTGTTTTAGGTTTAAAGGCGGGACTATTTACCGGACGAGGCAAAGAATATGCCGGCAAGGTAGAGGTCATCTCGGTTATTCCTCCCGATGCTGAACTTGTGCCGATAGCTCAAATTTCCTCGACTCAAATTCATCTGCCTAAACGTGAAGCTTTTGGACATAAGGGCAGTTATGGGCATGTGCTCGTAATTGGGGGGCATGCCGATATGGGCGGTGCGGTCATTATGGCAGCTGAGGCAGCCTTTGCTGCCGGTGCAGGTAAGGTCACTGTGGTTTGTGATGCCAAACATCATACTGCCATTTTGTCACGTGCTCCGAATATCATGCTGCGTGATATTAATGCGCTAGATGCTGAGCAACGCCAAGCTTTAGTTCGTCATGTGGATGCTGTCTGTTTTGGTATGGGGTTAGGACGAGATACTTGGGCTGAACAGCAATATAAATACTGGTTTGACCTGATTCAGCAATCAGAACTGGAGACAGTTCTCGATGCAGACGCCTTGTGGTTTCTGGCAAAATCACCACAAAAGTTGAATGCCCATACTTATGTAACACCACATCCGGGTGAAGCGGCTACTTTGTTAGAAATGAAAGCATCAGAAGTCGAAGCAGATCGTATTCAGGCAATTCAACAGCTCCAGCAAAAATATCAGGGACAATGGGTGCTCAAAGGTTCAGGTAGCCTGATTTTAGAAGATGCTCTTTTCATCTGTACCGCAGGCAATGCCGGTATGGGAACCGGAGGAATGGGAGATGTACTTGCTGGCATGATCGCAAGTTTGAAAGCCCAATTTAAAGATGCCATTCATTTACATGAGATCGTAACTTTGCACGCACTTGCAGGCGATTTGCTGGCAAAAAATGGGGAGCGCGGCTTGCAGGCACAAGATATGAAACATGCCATTTACCAGGTTGTGAACCACTAAGGAAAATAAAAATGCAGGCCATTCATTTGATCATTCAGGGCAAAGTGCAGGGCGTGGGCTACCGTCGCTGGTTTGAACAACAAGCAATTCAATTAGGTTTAAAGGGTTTTGTGCGTAATCTGGAAACAGGCGAAGTTGAGGCTATCATTGTGGGGAAGGAAGCGATTGTTCGGGAAATGATCCAGCTCAGCAGAACTGGACCACAACGTGCAGAAGTCACTGCAATTCATCAGCAGAAATTGACTCTTCAGGACGCTGATTTTCAGGATTTTAAAGTATTAACTAAAGACTAACGACGACGGGTGCTGACCCGGCTGCGTCCGCGTGCCATACCGCCTAAGGCATTCAATACGGCCATTTTACTCATGCTGCCTGAAGCATGAGCATGACAAATCGCAGCAGCAAGTGCATCGGCAGCATCTTGTTGCGGTTTGATTGTCAGGTTCAGAATACGCATAACCATCATCTGAACCTGTTCTTTGTCTGCAGCGCCATAGCCCACAACAGACTGTTTGATCTGCCGTGCCGTATATTCGGCAACTTTCAGATCCAGATTCACCAAGGCTGCGACTGCCGCACCACGAGCCTGACCCAGTTTAAGAGCAGAATCCGGATTTTGTGCCATAAACACCTGTTCCACCGCAGCCTCGGTCGGGCCGTAAAATTTGACAATCCGTTCGACACCAGCAAAGATTCGTTTTAAACGTTCAGGCATTTCCGCTGTTTCAGTTCTAATCGTTCCTGCATCAACAAAAGTGAGTTTTGAACCTTCTTTTTGGATGATACCGTAACCTGTTAGACGCGAACCGGGATCAATCCCAATAATTAATGACATGCCTGCACTTTAAAAATAAAATAATGCCCATATTGTTACATAAGCGTATCAAAAAAGCTTGATCCTGATGAAGCAGTTGATTACAGCATCCTAATATTTATTTTACTGAGATTAGATTAATTTTCATGAAATTATTTCTTATTATCCTGGCCGGCTTAGTCCTCGAAGTATTTGTATGGATTGGCGTGGGTGACCTTGTCGGGAGCATGTGGTACGTATTTTTCTGGTTCGTGGCGGCTTTCTTTATCGGTATGAACCTGATCCGGAAATATTCGGCCGGTGTAATGCCACAAATGCAGCAAATGCAGATGGGACAGATGAGTGCAGATCCGGCATTATCAAATAATTTGCCTAAAATCTTAGCCGGCTTTTTCCTGCTGATTCCTGGTTTGATTAGTGATGTACTTGCGGTATTAATGCTGATTCCACCTGTACAACGTGCTTTCCAGGCAGCCATGATGAAAATGATGATGAAACGTCAGCAAGCCATGATGGAAAAAATGATGGGTGGCATGATGGGCGATGTCGGTGGCGGCGCAGGCCAAAACCCGTTTGCTGAAATGATGCGTCAAATGCAAGATATGCAGAACCAGCAGGGTGGTCATGGTGATTCAACCATTATTGATGGTGAAGCTCGTGAAGTGACCCCGGAAGCCAAGAAAATTGAAATGAAAGATGTGAACAAGAAATAAAATCACGCTTTCAATATAAATACTTCAAGCCGAATCTCATGATTCGGCTTTTTTATTGGAACTTTCTAATTTCATTAAACAAAAGTTATAATAGTTTTTTTACCATTTGATCTTTTTTAAATGTCCTTGCTTTTTACCATCTGTTTTCTGCATTTTGTTGCTCAATTAAGCCCGGGTCCTGACATTTTACTTATCGCAAAAAGTGCTGCTTCTACGACACGTATGAATGCCTTAAAGGTGATTTCCGGAATTTCAGCGGGGATCGTGGTTTGGGTGATATTGACGCTAGCTGGCTTTACCGTACTGATCGATCAGTTTCCCTGGATTCAGCAAGTATTGATGGTCATCGGTGGGCTATTTTTGGCCAAAATGGGCTGGGCCATGCTAAAAGGTGGATGGCAAGGTTTTCAGAACAGGCATCAAGCTCAAGATGATTTAAATACGGTAGAAACACCAAAAAGTTACTTTATGCAGGGTTTATTGACTAATCTGTCGAATCCTAAAACCCTGATCTATTTCAGTAGCGTATTTTCACTTGCACTGAGCTCATCAGCTTCTGATTATTTAAAAGCGCAACTGGCAGTGATTATTCCGCTGCAAACCTTTATTACTTTTACTTTACTGATGCTATTAATTTCCCATCCCAAAATTAAAGAGGCTTACCAGCGATCAGGAAGTTATATCGATATGATTTCAGGCGGGTTATTCCTGATTTTTGCAGTCTGGTTATGGTATGACGCGCTAGTTCTAATGAACTAAAAATCTTAATTTGATGGAGTGACAGAGGAGTTTTCGTTAGAAAGCTGCTGTGCAGCGGAAGCGTCAGAAACTGGATGATCCTGTTTCTGCACTGGAGACTGATAACGATTCGGTTTAAGGGTGGCCTCAGTATTTTCCGAACCCTGATAACTGCGACTGCGATTGGCACGCTCACGTAAGCCGCCTTTTTTAATTAACTGAACCATTTTCATCTCTCACTGCAAGATGACTTATTGTAATTCAAATTTTCTATTCTGGCAGCGTTTCATATTCAAGTTAAAAACGCATAAAAAAGACCTGATCCAAGTCAGGTCTTGCTGGAGGATAAAAAATTAGCGCGGACGTTTATTATCTTGTTGCAGCACATCAAATAAAGACGACTGAGCTGGCACTTCCTGCTGCTGTGACTGGATATAAACATGCATTACCTTGAACGCGATTGCAGTAACCAGACAGGCCACCAGACATAAAATCCAAAAACCATAAGGGCTGCGAATATTATGTGAGCCACAGGCATGACATTCTTTTTGGCCAGCTTCCACAACTTTATCGCAGCACGCACAGTGATATTGATAGTACATTGCTAAGCTCCATTACATTTCTGATATTTTTTTTGTTATCTTTCACGGACTTTTATTTCAGGTCTGCATTTCATGTTAATGAGGCAATTAGACGCTGACAAGTCATATAACAAAAAGTTACCCAAGTCTCAGTGAGGAAAACAAATAATAATTGGCTAAGTACATAACATCGTTAGATTATTTCAAGAAAATTCTCTGAAATAATTAACTATGCTATCTATCAATTCATAAGCAATTTTTGAACCAGTACTAGTTAAGCTTAAGAGCAACAAGTATAAAATGGCAAATAGACAGGGCAAGAACTTATATGGCTTAATCTGCCCTACAAAAAAGAATGATATGGAATATATTTTGCTTATTTTTTAACTATTCGTTGCACTGTATTAAGTCTATAAAAATGTTTAATTTCAATAATTTTTATGAAAGTGCATTATAAACTTAAGGAACAATACTGATCTCATGAAGAAAATATCACTGTTTTTATCATCCTTGCTCTATATGAGCAGTCTTTATGCACAATCGGATATTGAAAAGGAAGTTATTGCCCAGTTTCAGCAGGATTTTAATGCGCAAAATTATGCAGCAATTTTTGAAAAGTTTTCACCTGAAGCGAAAAAGGCGATTCCTTTAAATATGTTTGAAAAAGTCTCTAAAGACTTACAGCAGCAACTGGGCACAATACAAAGTCTTGAGTATTTGGAATCCAAAGGTAAAGAGACTGCAGTCTATAAGGCCAACTTTGAAAAAGACCGTCTGAAACTCAGCATGAGTTTGAATAATGATCAACAGATTTCCGGCCTTTTATTTACGCCCTATATCGAATCTACCGCAGCAAATAATAAGACAGTCAATGCTATTCAAGGCTATCCAAAAGCGATTGCAGAGAAAATTTATCAGGCTACTCATACTTTTCCAGAACAAACTCAAGTAGCGATAGCGGTATTAGATCAGGACAAACCCCATTACTATGGAGTACAGAAGCATAAGGACAAAATCCAGGCCCAGGCCAATCAGGATAAAATCTTTGCAATTGGTTCTCTGACCAAAGTGATGACATCAACCATATTGGCTGAACTGGTGACACAAAATAAAATTAAACTGGATGACAAGATTAGGGTCTGTTGACACTTACTGTTCATAATTAACCCTATAACGGTAGCCATAAAAATATACAGGCTAAGGCAACAGAACTTTGATAATTTCTTTTGAGCTTGTCATATCGAGTAGCTATTCCTCTAA
>NZ_VOZV01000028.1:0-45234 GCF_013419565.1 Acinetobacter sp. YH12072
ATTTTCTGACAAATATTTCTCAAATAAACTTCGAGTAATTTCTACCATTCAATCAATGAAAATAATTTCGATCAATCAACCAGTAAAAATCCACACAAGTTGTTCTTCATAATCTCTTAATGATCTTTCTAACATCTCGTCAATGCCAGAAGCTGGACTTCGATAAACTTAACAACTCAACGCTTCGCGTTTCGTTCATTTCCGTCTATCTCGTCGGTATGAGCTCATTATAGGGCAATTTCCTACACAAGCAAGTGCTTTTAACGCACACCAATCATGACTGTTTCATTTTTATGCACCAAATTAGTTCATTTTCCTACCAATTGTTACATAAGTTCATAATATTCCAAAGAAAATATAAACAAAACATTTATGTTTTATTTTTCACTTACTTTTTCACGCTTGGTGCTTTAATGGTCACACTGTTGATTTTCACAGCTGTTTTCGGAACATCCTGATGCATGCCATAGTTCTGAGTAGGTACTTGAGCGATCTTATCGACTACTTCCATACCTTTTGTGACCCGGCCAAATACTGCATATCCAGCATTTCTTGGTGAACGATCCAGAAAACTGTTATCTACCAAGTTAATAAAGAACTGCGCTTTCGCCGAATTAGGGTCGTTGGTACGTGCCATGGCCAAAGTGCCACGTTTGTTTTGCAAACCATTATCTGATTCATTCTTGATTGAAGCTTTATTATTGGCTTTTTCCTGCATGTTGAGATCAAAGCCTCCGCCCTGAATCATGAAACCAGGAATGACCCGATGGAAAATGGTTCCTGTATAGAAGTTGCTTTTGACATATTCTTCAAAGTTTTTCACCGTAATCGGTGCTTTGTCATTAAAGAGTTCAATTTCGATATTACCGGATGAGGTCTTCATCTCGATCAGGGTATTGGCAGCAAAACTTGGCAAGCTAAATGCGATCAACGCGATAGCAGATAATGATTTTTTTAACATTTTTTAACTCATCTACTGATAAAGAAAGGTTGAGATTCACAACATATTAATCTTTCATGACTAATAATGCAGTGACCTGCCGACTAAAGACAAGAGAATAATAATGAGCCATGCATTACTACAGGAGAAAAGCGTCCATCAATTTCCGCCCTGGCATTTGCAGGGGGAGGGTTTTATTCTAAATTACTGGATTACCCCTCATTTCATTCGTGAATTTCAAAGTTTTCGGATTGCGCCATCTCCACTCGGCCGTGTCGTTCAGGTTCTATTAGTGCGCTATCATCATTCTCCTGTGGGTCCTTATGATGAATTGCTGATTATGGATCATCCTTTAATTAGCAGGCGGCGTCTTTCGACTATTCCGAAAATTTATGTCTCTACTCATGAATCTATTGTGCATGGTCAGCACTTGTGGGGTATTCCTAAAGAATATGCAGAGTTTGATTGGCAGGAACAGGGACAGGAAACGATTTGTCGCATAACTCATCGTGGGCAAAGCATGACGCTTCGTCTTAAAAAACCTAAATCTCCTCGTTCTTTCTATTTAAATAGTCATCATCTTCCAAGCTCCATGCTAAAAATCCGGCAAACCTGGAAATCCCAGCATTATCAGTTTAGCCCTCAATTCCGGGGTTATTTATCCAAGCTTATTCAGGCAGAGTGGCAAGATGCTCAGGATATATTCCCGGATTTTTCTAAAGCTAAATATTTACAAAGCTTTTATGTGCCCAAATTTAATTTAGTCTTTCCAGAAGCCAAGATCCATAAAAAATAAAAAAGGTGTTTCACGTGAAACACCTTTTTTACATCTATTTTTGAATCAGATCTTTTTATCCAGGAATTTACGGAAATTCTTGCTGAGTTCAATGACCTGCTTTTTTGAGCGTTTATGAATTGGGGTCAGATTGATAAAACCGTGTGCCTGATCCGTATATTCCTGATAGTACACACGTACCCCGTTCTCACGTAACTTCAGAGCATAGATTGAACCCTCATCATGCAGCACATCATGACGGGCGGTAATCACATAGGCAGGTGGCAGATTTTTCAGTTCACCGTAGGTCGGTGAAATCAGCGGATCGTCCAGTTCGACTTGATGTGTTTCAGCATATAGCTTGGTCACCAGATCAATATCCTGAGCTGAAAGTACCAAGCCTTGATTGTATGCATAAAAAGAAGGATGACGGCTTTTAAAATCGACAGCCGGGTAAAGCAATAACTGTGCGCGAGGTGCATAGATTTTATCGGCACTCCGCTGCGCAACCACTGCCGCCAGATTTCCACCTGCACTATCCCCTGCCACTACAATCTGGTTTTTATAGATTTTCAGCTGCTTAATGTTTTGGTGTACCCAAGCCAGAGCATCTTCACAGACCTGTACCATCTGCAAAGGACTGTATTCGGGCGTTAGCGGATAAGCCACGCTGAGTACCTGCACCTTGGCATGCACCGCCAATAAACGGCAGAACTCATCATGCGTATCCAGACCACCCACTATAAATGCACCACCATGATAGAAAATGACCATCGGCAATTTTTTCTGTGGTGCCGGATGATAATGTCGGGCAAAGATAGTGCCATTTTGCAATGGCAAACGCAGATCCTCGACTGCCTTGACCGGCGTCGGTTTCGCCAGAATAGCTTTCATGCGTTCATCAAACAGTTGACGTGACTGCACCGCATCTTCACTAATAAAACTGTGCTCTCCCTGTTTAATCTGAATCGCCATCAAGCATTTTATATAAGGATCCAAATCAGGATAGTCATAAGGATAATCCAATGCTTTTACCAGACGTTCTTGTGCAAAGCTCGGCAGGCAATCCAGCAAGCGTGCTGCAGTGCCCTGCCCCTTATCCATTACAAATTTTGTGACCGGATTATTCACACCCATGAGTTTTCATCCTTTTCCCATAATTCTTCATTTTTTCTACATGATTAGGGTTTTAGTGACCATATTCTTATATAAGTCTTAATATCAATGTACATAGATCATCTGCCAAATACGCTAACCTGAATTTAATCAGATGTCATTGACAGTTTAAGTGAGATTTTTACAGCACTTTTGCGACTTTGATGTAGAAGTCTGTATAAAAGGAGATAGCTTATGGCGATAAGAATAATAACGGTATCCTTAGCCACTGCATTTTTAGCCGTAGGCTGTGTGGCTTTTCCTGATGATGGTTATTATGACGGACGTTATGACCGTCGCGATCGAGGTTATGACTATCGTTATGATCAAGACCGCCGCTATGACCAGCAACGCTGGGAATATGAACAGCAACGTAAGAGGCTGGAACTGGAACGGCGCAAAAATATTCAGCAGCGTAACTGGGAACAGGAACGTCGTCGGCAAATAGAACTGGATCGTCGTAAAACTCAACTGGAACGACAACGTCTGGAACAGCAACGCAAGAATCTGAGTAACCAGCGTCAGAAACAGGCCCAGGCCGAACGTAAACGTCGCCAGCAGCTGGAACAACGTAAAAAAGTGGCAGAACAGCAGCGTAAACGGGTTCAGCAAAACCGCTCCAATAATCCACGCTGGAATGATCAGCGACGTAAACAGGAACAGCAGCGACCACGTAATCGTCGTGATTAGGCAGAATATAAATAAAAAAAGAGGCCCTGATTTAGATCAGGGCTTTTTTTATGGACTCGGTTTTATGGTTTTGATCTCATTCCAGTTATTTTCTTTGAATAGAAGAAATGTTTTTACTCAACACAGCCTTGATGAAGATGATCCCATTTTATAAGTCGAAAACCGTAGCAAATTTCAGGCAAAAAAAAGGCTTATCTAGAGAAAAGATAAGCCACGAAAACACATTTCTAAAAAGAGAAGAAACTACAGCGATAGAATCTGAAATGAATAATATAGCGTTGCTCATTTTTTGTGTAATACTTTATTGCTTAGTTATTAATCGCTTTTATGTCTAAAAAATAATCTGGACAAAAAAAAGCCGGACCCTGTGTGAGGGATCCGACTGGAAAAAACGGTTTAAAAAATAAGGCAACAGCAACCTGGTTCAGCTCTCTCCTCAGAACAAGGTCGCTGTTAATGACGCTATGATGCACCGGTCTTAAAAATATTTAAAACAGATAAAAATTATTATTTCTATCTAAAAATACGATGCTGCTTTTATTAAAGTCATTAAATCCAAATAAATCCTAAAATTAATCTGTACTTGTGCTTGAATTTTTTGCCCCTGCCCCGATTTCTTTAAATAATTAAAAATTTCAATCATGGCAGTTCAGTATTAACGCAGTTAACTCTGACGCCCAAGGACTGTACATGTTTAAGAACCCATTTAAACGGAGTAAATCAATGGCAACTGAGCAGAACGAACAAGCTCAAGATCTTGAGCAAGAGCAAGCGACACAAGAGGTAGAGCAAACTCAAGCTGAACCTGAGCAAGTAGAAGTTACCGTTGAATCTTTACAAGAGCAGATTGCACAACTTGAAGGTGACTTAAAGTTAGAAAAAGCACGCACTGCCAATGCAGTTTACGAAGCACAAAAAAGTGTAGAACGTATTCAGCGTGAATCAGAAAAGCATAAAGACACTGTGCTGGAAAAGTTCTCTAAAGAGCTGCTAGATACAGTGGATAACCTGGAGCGCGCGATTGTTGCTGCAGGGGAAGAACAGGGCCCGTTACGTGAAGGCGTAGAACTGACCCTGAAAGCGTTGCTCAATACACTAGAGAAATTTGGTGTAGTCGCAGTTGATACCGCAAATGGTTTTAATGCTGAATTGCATCAGGCAGTCGGTATTGATCCAAATGCCAAATCTAATGAAATCGGTACAGTCTTGCAAAAAGGCTATGCCCTCAATGGTCGTTTATTACGTCCTGCAATGGTCATGGTTGGCGCTTAAGCTAAATAAATCGGGAGTTTGTGAAATTTTTTCTAAAAATTTACTTGAAAAAAATTGAACGGCTCTCATATCGGATAACAAGTGTAAATCACAAAAAAATTTTTGAGGAAACATCCAAATGGCTAAAATCATTGGTATTGACTTAGGTACTACAAACTCATGTGTTGCAGTACTTGAAGGCGACAAAGTTAAAGTTATCGAAAACGCTGAAGGCGCACGTACAACTCCATCTATTATTGCGTACAAAGATGGTGAGATCCTTGTTGGTCAATCAGCTAAACGCCAAGCGGTAACCAACCCTAAAAACACATTATTCGCGATCAAACGTCTGATCGGTCGTCGTTATGAAGACCAGGCAGTACAAAAAGATATCGGTCTGGTTCCTTACAAAATCCTGAAAGCTGACAATGGCGATGCTTGGGTTGAAGTAAACGACAAGAAACTTGCTCCACAACAGATCTCTGCAGAAGTTCTGAAAAAAATGAAGAAAACTGCAGAAGACTACCTGGGTGAAACAGTCACTGAAGCGGTGATTACTGTTCCTGCTTACTTCAACGATGCGCAACGTCAAGCAACTAAGGATGCAGGTAAAATTGCAGGCCTAGAAGTTAAACGTATCATCAACGAACCAACTGCTGCGGCGCTTGCGTTCGGTATGGACAAGAAAGAAGGCGACCGTAAAGTTGCAGTTTACGACTTGGGTGGTGGTACTTTCGACGTTTCAATCATTGAGATTGCGGATCTTGATGGCGACCAGCAAATCGAAGTGTTATCAACTAACGGTGACACCTTCCTGGGTGGTGAAGACTTCGATAACGCATTGATCGACTACCTGGTTGAAGAGTTCAAGAAAGAACAAAACGTGAACTTGAAGAACGATCCACTTGCGTTACAACGTCTGAAAGAAGCAGCTGAAAAAGCAAAAATCGAGCTTTCTTCTTCTAACGCAACTGAAATCAACCTTCCATACATCACTGCAGATGCGACTGGTCCTAAACACTTAGTGATCAATGTAACTCGTGCAAAACTTGAAGGTTTAGTTGCTGATCTTGTAGCTCGTACCATCGAGCCTTGTAAGATTGCGCTGAAAGATGCAGGTCTTTCAACTTCTGACATCTCTGACGTAATTTTGGTAGGTGGTCAGTCTCGTATGCCACTTGTACAACAAAAAGTACAAGAATTCTTCGGTCGCGAGCCACGTAAAGACGTGAACCCGGACGAAGCAGTCGCAATGGGTGCTGCGATCCAAGGTGCGGTATTGTCTGGTGATAAAACTGACGTACTTCTTCTTGACGTAACTCCACTAACTCTTGGTATTGAAACCATGGGTGGCGTGTTGACTCCAATCATTGAGAAAAACACGACGATTCCTGCGAAGAAATCTCAGGTGTTCTCAACTGCTGCGGACAACCAGCCTGCTGTAGACATTTCAGTTTACCAAGGTGAACGTAAAATGGCTCAACAAAACAAATTGTTGGGTAACTTCCAGTTAGGCGACATCCCACCTGCTCCACGTGGTGTGCCACAAATTGAAGTATCGTTCGACATCAACGCGGATGGTATCTTGAAAGTATCTGCGAAAGATAAGAGCACTGGTAAAGAGCAATCTATCCAGATCAAAGCAAACTCAGGTTTGTCTGATGCTGAAATCGAAGCAATGATCAAAGATGCTGAAGCAAATGCTGAAGAAGACCGTAAGTTCGAAGAGCTTGCAAAAGCACGTAACGAAGCGGATGCGCTAGTTTCTTCTGCTCAAAAAGCAGTAAAAGATCTTGGCGAACAAGTGACTGCTGACGAAAAAACTGCAATCGAAACTGCGGTTTCTGAGTTAGAAGCGTCTACGAAAGAAAATGATGTTGAAGCAATCAAAGCGAAAACTGAAGCATTGCAAAACATTATTATGCCGATCACTCAACGTGCTTATGAAGCAGCTCAAGGCCAAGGCGGTGCACAAGGTTTCGATCCTAATGCATTCCAAGGCGGCGAAGGCCAAGCCCAAAAAGCAGATGACGGCGTAGTTGATGCTGAATTCACTGAAGTAAAAGATGACAAAAAATAATTTGTCACTTTGAGAAAAAGACCGCATTTTATGCGGTCTTTTTTTTGTTCAATACATAGGCAATAGAATCTTTTTTAATTAAACTATAATGAAATAAATAACTTAAAAATAAAAACGTATGCAGAATTTTGTTAAGCTTTTTCTTCTGGCTTCCGGGCTTGCGATCATGCTGCTCTACCCGATGGGCAATCTGCTTCTGATCTTACCGCCGAATGTGGTACTCGCGCCTTTTAATTACCTGCAAACTTTCGGAATTGAAGCTTCTTTTTCCTTGGGTTTTCTGATTGCCATTATTGTATTACTGATCCTGGCAGTACCTCAGCGTTATCCTTCCGGAAAAGGCTTTATCATTCTAGCTATTGGATTGCTGAGCTATATTATTTTCCAGATCTTTAAATCTGAAATCACGCTGTATGCCTTTAATCACCAAACCAGACATTCCTATAACCTGAAATATTTAATTGAATTTATGATCTTCTTATTGAATGGTATAGGCCTTGGTTTTATCTATCATTCCAATATGCCAAGACAGGTTGAACAGTGGAAAGGTAAAAAATCATAATCTGACCTGAACAGAACCGTGCATAAGCACGGTTTTTTATTGCCACTTTTTATCGCTCTGACGCTAGGATTTTGCTGGTTTTTTAGCTACATTGAGCCAAACAATATTTAAAAAAACACTATGCGTCTTTTAAGCTTTCTGGGGATTGTCGTTTTCATTGTGTCACTGTTTTTGTATCTACAAACCAAGACCCATCCACAATTAAAATTTAATTCCCTGACTGACCGTTTGACCCATCCTTTCGATACCCGCTTACGTTTCCGGATTGACCAGGTCGATCCTGGCTTTGGCCTGACCCGTGATGAGGTCATTCAATTAAGTCAGGAAGCTATTCAGATCTGGCATGAAGGAACCAATCGCGATGATCTGATGGTCTATGATGAGAATGCTCAGCTGGCCATTCAACTGATTTATGATCAACGCCAACAGGACTATGAAGCCTTTAAAAAGGTTGAAAAAAAGTTACTTGCCGATGAAGCCAGATATCAGCGTGAAGTCAGCAATCTGCAAGTTTCACAGAAAAATCTGGAAGATCAGCAGCAACGACTGATCCAGCAAAAAAGTCAGCTTGAGTTTGAATTTCAAACTTTATTGCAACGCCGTCAACAAGCCAGCTCATCTGCCGAGCGTGAACAGCTTCAGTATGAGATGGAAATGCTCAAGCCTAAACTGGAAAGTTTTAAGCGCGAATATGCCTATCTTCAGGAACAGCTATCTTCATTTAATCAGCAAGTTTCTGTTCATCAAAACAGTGTGCAAAGCCATCAGCGAAATATCCAGCAGGCCCAGCAGCGTTTTCCCCCACGCCAGTTTCATAAGGGTATTTTTATGGGAGATAAGATCCAGATTTACCAGTTTGATGCCAAAGATGATTTACGTTTAACTTTGGCACATGAGCTGGGCCATGCCTTGGGTCTCTATCATCATAATGATCCGGAAGCCTTAATGTATCCTGTATTGGGTGAACAGAATCTGCAAGATTTCAAACTACGCCCGGCAGACAAGACCCTATTGTATACCCGATAACATTCAGGTTTTAATTCCCTATATTATTTATGTGTTTAGGCTAGTAAAAATACAACTTGGTTTCATTTCATGTTATTGTGAAGAACAGTAGGACGTCTTAGGCCAACTTTCTTGGAGATTCATGTGAGTTACTACCATATTTTAATTGAAGTAAATGACCACATTAGTACGATTGATGAAACCCGTGATATCGAGATCTTTGATATCGAGGATATTCAACCTTATCTTCATTCAATTTTGCTGCCTTATTTCAATGAACAGCTGATCGAGCTGGATGATGAAAATCTTGAATTTAAGGATATTTTGCATCTGCAAGTGAAACAGACTTTGTTACCGATCAATGACTTGATTGAGGAAGAACAGCGTCTATTGCCGAGTGATACGGACATTACCATTACAGCCTACGAGATATTTAATAACCGCGAACTGAGTCAGGATGTCACTACAGTGATTTTTGACCTGCTTGAAGCGGTCAAACTGGAAAGCTAAGCTTTCTTCAGATATAAAAAAGTCCTCATATGAGGACTTTTTTATTCAACTTGATAGGTATTAGATCGAGAATGAAGATCCACAACCACAGGTCGTGGTCGCATTCGGGTTTTGTACCACAAAACGTGAACCTTCCAAACCTTCAACATAGTCAACCACTGAACCGACCAGATATTGATAGCTCAGAGAATCGACCAGCATTTTGACATCGCCATTGACGAATTCTGCATCATCTTCATTTTGGCTTTCCGCAAAGTTAAAGCCATAAGAGAAACCTGAACAACCGCCACCGGTGACATACACACGGAGCATTAAGTCTTGGTTACCTTCACTGTCACGCAACTGGCGTACTTTATTTGCGGCATTGTCGGTGAGCACAAGCGCTTGAGCATTCATGGCGGATTCCTCTGTTGAATGGAATGTCTTTAAAAAGAAAAGACCATATTTCAAGTATAACACACTCAATATATGGTCAGTCTGTACAGATTAAAAGTCAAATCAGAGTAATTTTATCAGGATTGTTTATAGTTCTCATCCTGTAATGCACATTCGAAGTTTTTCGGATTTTGCTTGCAGCGGAATTGCCAGAGTAACTTCATCATGCGTTTATCATAAATACCCCGTTTGGTCAGATCAATCCGCGAATCACGCATCAGCTTTTGGTAACCTGGCTTATCTGCTTCAGGAATATCCATCCAGTATTTAGAGGGAATATCTGCCTTCATTTTACCCAAAATTCCAAAAGCACGTGGTAACTGGCTTTTCACCCATTCACGTGATTTTTGTCCATATCCTGCCGGGAATTTATCTGGACGAATAATAATATTACCGGTGACCTGCAATACCGGATAATTCACAATAGCACCCTTGCTACCCAAACCTTTATGCAGTTCTAGCGGTTTAAATACAGCAGCCGGCGCGCCAATAATATCGACCTGACCATTGTTAAATTTAGAGCCAAAGTTGGTCACATCGGCGCTGACTGCCTGTGCACCCACCTGTTGAACCATGATTTTTTGTGCTTCGTCATAGTCAAGTACAGCAATTTTTTTACCTGCTGCTTTTGCAACAGTATTAATACTCCGGTCATTGACCATCAGGAAGGCATCGCCTACCGGAATTACCCCTGCGACTTCATACTTGCCTTGAACCATGAGCTTGGCAAAGGTTGGACTCGCCAGGCCTTGCATAACTTTTACCGCCAGGTTCAGATCAGGAATTGCACCAATCGCATCGAGTGAACCAGTAAAACGGTTGAACTGACGGCCACGCATACCAGTGACACTGATCCCGTCACATTTACCAGCTTTAAAATCTTCTGCGACGACGGCTTCATTGGTATTTACCCTGAGCTCGATATCAGCACCCCAGTTTTTTGCAGCCAGCTGATAGTCTTTCATTACAGCATAAACGTCACCATTTTTGCCGACCAGATCGAATACACATACCACCTGTTTAGCCTGAGCCAGACCTGAAACTGCCGCGAGTGCTGCACCTACAGCCAGGGCTTTCCATCCTCTCTGCATCATTTTGCTTTCCTTGATTGCCTTGTTTTTGTTATCTGCTTTAAGTGCTACATGTTATTGTTTTTTATACTAAACATGAAAGCATTATTTTTAATCAGCTTAACTGCTTTACCGTGATCTGCAATGGCAGATCTGACTTTGTTTAATATAAAAAAAGCTTAGATAAATCTAAGCTTTTTTCCTTAAAAATCAAATTATTCGCCAGAAAGTGAACATTCAAAGTTGGCCTTATCGACAGAGCAACGTGCACGTTTCAATACCGACATCATGCTGGCATCATAGATTCCACGCTTGGTCATATCCATACGTCCTTCACGTAATAACTTCTGGTACTTGGTTTTGTCTTCCGCGCTCAGATTCAGCTTATATTTCGCTGGAATACCGGCTTCCAGACGATTAATCATCGCCATGCTCTTAGGCAGATTTTTAATGAACCAGTCACGAGACTTCTGGCCAAAACCGGCTGGGAATTTCTCCGGACGGATCACAAAGTCAGAGGTGACATGCAGTACCGGGAAGTTAAACATCGCACCGCTATTGCCCAGACCTTTATAGATTTCGAGTGGCTTGTACGCATACGCCGGTGCGCCCACCATATCGACTTGGCCATTATTAAACTTGGCCACGAAGTTGGATACATCAGACACTACGGCCTGAGCACCTACACGTTGAACCATGATTTTTTGCGCATCATCATAGCCAAGAACAGCGAACTTCTTCCCTGCGGCTTTTTCAATAGAGTTGATGTTTTTGTCACGCACAAAGATAAAAGCTGAACCCAGTGGCGCAATCCCGGCCACCTCATACTTTTTACCGCCCATGGTCGTAACCATTTTAGCCGCATTACGCTTATCTAAAGCGAAGCTAATCGCACGCTGTGCAATGGCATTACTTGGAGCACCACCTAAGGCATCAATCGAACCGGCAAACTTGTTGTATTGACGGGCACGCATGGCGGTCATGAATACACCATCACATTTGCCAGCCTTAAAGTCATTGTCAGCGACGGCTTCATCCTGACGGGCGATCAGATTAATATCTGCGCCCCAGCCTTTTGCTGCCAGCGCCCATTCCTGAGCCATCTGGAAAGACTCGCCAGATTTACCAAGTAGGTCAAACACACAGATATTGACCTTTTCTGCATGTGCCACACCTGCAAAACCAAATGCAGAAAATGCAGCCAATGATAAGAGTGTTTTTTTCATTTTAGTTATCCTTTGAAATCTTGTTGTTAGCTGAGTGTCCGTACACGCGTCAAATATTAAGCAAATTTATTTCAAAAAAATAGAGCATTTACTCCAGATAAAAGCCGTTTTTTGGCCTATAAAGATAAATGAGCTTTATCCGATTTCCTTTATTCGATTTTTTTATAAATATATCAGTATCTTAATGTTTTAACTTGGCTACTTTGAATTACATTTCCTTCGATGTAGTTACAAAGATATACATGATTTTAAAATTATTCACCACTGATTGAGCATTCGAAATTGGTTCTTTCCACAGTACAACGTGCCCGTTTTAATACTGTCATCATGCCAGCGTCATAGATGCCCTGTTTGGTTAAATCCATGCGTCCTTCACGCAGAATTTTTTGATAACTGACCTGTTCCTCACGACTCAGGTTCAGAATATATTTACGCGGGATTTCTGCTTCCATCCGTTTTACCATCGCGAAGCTGCGGGGTAACTGCTTAACAAACCATTGTCGGGAATTGGCTGCAAACTGTTCCGGAAATTTATCCGGTCGAATAATCAGATCTGCTGTGACATTGACCACCGGAAAGTTGATCATGGCTCCTTTCTGCCCCAGTCCTTTAGTCACTTCAAGAGGTTTAAAGGCATAAGCGGGCGCTGCCACAATATCCACTTCACCCTGATTAAATTTACGGATGAAATTGGAAATTTCCGAATTTACCGGTACAGCTTCTACCCGGTTTACCATAATGGTTTGGGCATAGTCATAATGTAGAACTGCAAACTTCTTGCCTTTAATATGTTCCAGCTTGTTCATATTACGATCACGGACAAAGATATAAGCAGGACCAATCTGGCCAATACCGGCTACTTCAAATTTTTCCTTGCCAATCTGAGTGGTCATGCGCTTGGTATTACGCTTATCCAGCACATAACTCACCGCTTTCATGGCAATGTCATTATTAGGAACGCCGCCAATGGCATCAATGGAGCCTGCAAATTTGTTATAAGCTCGCGCGCGCATGGAGGTCATATAGAAGCCATCGCATTTTCCGGCTTTGGCATCCTGATCGACTTTGGCTTCATCCTGATAAGCAATCAATTGAACCGTAGCCCCCCACTGCTTGCTGGCCAATGCCCATTCTTCCAGCAGTTTGAAGGATTCACCCGATTTTCCCAGTAAATCAAATACACAGATATTGACTGGGGCAGCATGTGCACTCGAAGCCCATAGGCCCAGTGCAGATAAAATTAAAAATCCTTTTTTCATTTTTATTCTACTCAATATTATTATGAGCCTTGATGGCTCTATCTTTCGGTTTTTAAACAAAATAGAGTATTTAATCAAAACATAGTTCATCATATATGAATCTATAAATTTTTAAAGCTTGAACAGGATAAACTGCAACGAAGATTTTTTGTTTTCTCTCGGCTTTCCATTAGAATAGCGGCATTCTCTTTTGCCCTTGTTAGTAAGTTCAATGATTCAGTTAGACCAAGTTTCGTTACGCCGTGGTGGGCGAGTGTTATTTCAAAAAGCCTCCATGCAGCTTCATCCCGGCTGGAAAATTGGTTTAACCGGCGTGAATGGTGCAGGAAAATCCACCCTGTTTGCGGCTCTTTTAGGTGAGCTCAGTGCAGATGAGGGCTCGCTAACCCGTCCATCCGTTTGGACTGTGGCGCATATGGCTCAGGAAATTAAAGCGCTAGATATGCCGGCCATTGATTTTGTTCTGTCAGGCGATGAAGAGTATTGGGATATACAGGCCAAACTGGCACATCCGGAACAACTATCCGATGCTGAACTGGCACAGTTACATGGCCGTTTCGACGAGATTCATGGCTATTCTGCTCCATCTAAAGCAGCTCAGTTGATGGCCGGTCTGGGCTTTATGGATCATCAGATTCGCCTGGATGTTTCCAGCTTTTCAGGCGGTTGGCGGATGCGTCTGAATCTGGCCCGTACCCTGATGAGCCGTTCAGACCTGCTATTACTCGATGAACCGACCAACCACTTGGATCTGGATGCGATTTTGTGGCTCGAAGACTGGTTAAAGGCGTATGAAGGCACTTTAGTGCTAATTTCGCATGACCGTGATTTTCTGGATGCCGTGACGGATCATATTCTGCATATCGAAAATCAGGAACTCACCCTCTATACCGGTAATTATTCAACTTTTGAAGTGACCCGTAGCGAGCGTCTGGCGCAACAGCAACAGGCCTTTGAGAAACAGCAGGAAGCCCGAGCACATTTACAAAAATTTATTGACCGTTTCAAAGCCAAAGCAACTAAAGCACGTCAGGCCCAAAGCCGGATCAAAATGCTGGAGCGTATGCAGGATCTCGCCCCTGCTCATGTAGATACGCCTTTTACCTTCAGTTTCCGTGAACCGACCAAAATGAGTTCACCACTTCTGGCCTTGGAACAGGCGGAAATTGGTTATGGCGATAAATCGATTGCCAGCAAAATTAACCTGCAAATCACCCCAAATTCTCGCATTGGTTTACTGGGAATGAATGGTGCGGGTAAATCAACCCTAATCAAAACCTTAGTCGGAGATTTGCCTTTATTAAATGGTCAACGTAAAGCCTCAGAATTACTCAATATCGGTTATTTTGCTCAGCATCAGATGGATGCTTTGGATGCTAATGCCAGCCCAATGCTACAACTGGCACGTATCGCCGATCCAAAAATCAGTGAAGCTTCTTTACGTTCTTTCCTCGGCAGTTTCGGTTTTAGCGGTGAGCGCATGGATACCCCATGTGAGAGTTTCTCTGGGGGTGAACGTGCACGTTTGGCTTTGGCTTTAATTGTTTGGCAGCGTCCAAATGTACTGATTCTGGATGAACCGACAAACCATCTGGATCTGGATATGCGCCATGCCCTGACTATGGCTTTGCAGGATTTTGAAGGTGCGGTGGTACTCGTTTCGCATGAACGTCAATTGATTGCGACAGTATGTGATGAATTGCTGTTAGTACATGCCGGACGTTGTACCGAATTTGAGGGTGATTTGCAGGACTATGCCAAATGGTTACGTGAAGCGCGTCAACAGCAGATCAATGCACAGAATGCCTTAGCCAAAGCACAGGTAGTAGAAACAGAAGCTAAACCTGTGGTGGTAGCCAAAGTAGATAAGGAAGCACAGCGCAAACTGGCCGCTCAGCGTCGTGAGCAGACTCGTCCGATTCGCAAGAATATCGAAAAATGCGAAGCGCAAATTGACAAGTTACAACCGCGTCTGGCAGAAATTGAAGAATTGCTGGCAGATAGCGCTTTATATGAAGCTGCACGTAAAGATGACTTGCTGAAACTTATGAACGAGCAAACTGAACTGAAACAGAAACTGGAAACTGCCGAAGAGCAAATGCTAGAACTGATGATGGAGCTAGAAAGTTTGGAGCAATCTTTTCAGGAAGGTTAAGTTTTAAACCTTGATTCAAATCTTAGAGATTAGCTGCAACTGGAGCTAATCTCTTTTTTATACTTTTTATATATTGCTCTCTCCATCTTTTCCCTGATTTTTTTATCGAAACCGTTTTTTGACATATTTTGTAGTGAATTACGCAAATCCTATATAAGTTTATTTTTTAAACACTCGGATGTCTTATTTCATACATTAATTTACAGTGATTTCTTGGCGCATAAGGCTCTAATAAAAGTGTTTTTTATTTTTGGTAGCCTTGATACGAGTCTGTTTAATGTTGAACTAGAGAGAGGAAATCCGCATGCGTGCTCTTACCTATCATGGTGCTCGGGATGTACGAGTTGAATCCGTTCCAGATCCAGTGATTCAGGAACCAGATGACGTCATTTTAAGGGTGACAGCGACTGCCATCTGTGGCTCAGATCTGCATCTATACCGGGGTAAAATCCCGGCCACTGAAGATGGCGATATTTTCGGCCATGAATTTATGGGAATTGTAGAAGAAGTCGGCCCTGAAGTCACAGAAGTCAAAAAAGGCGACCGGGTCATTATTCCTTTCGTGATTGCATGTGGTCACTGTTTTTTCTGTGAACATGAACTGATGGCTGCCTGTGAAAATACCAATACTGGCCGTGGTGCAATTATCAATAAAAAACAGATTCCACCAGGTGCCGCTCTATTTGGTTATAGTCATTTGTATGGCGGTGTACCAGGCGGACAGGCTGAATATGTTCGTGTGCCTAAAGGTAATGTGGGCCCATTTAAAGTGCCAGGATCATTACCGGATGAAAAAGTCCTGTTTCTGACTGATATCTTGCCTACTGCATGGCAGGCTGTAACCAATGCCCAGGTCACTCGCGGCTCCAGTGTTGCGATTTATGGTGCTGGTCCAGTTGGTTTACTGTCGGCTGCCTGCGCACGTATGCTGGGTGCCGAACAGATCTTTATGGTCGATCACCACCCTTACCGTCTGCGTTTCGCCCATCAAACTTATGGTGCAATTCCAGTGAATTTTGATGAAGTCGATGCAGCTGAATATATTATTCAAAATACTGCCGGTCATCGTGGTGTTGATGCCGTCATTGATGCGATTGGTTTCGAGGCCAAAGGCAGTTTGCTTGAAACTGTGATGACGAATCTAAAAATTGAAGGTTCGAGCGGCTTTGCCCTACGTCAATGTATCGCCGCAGTACGCCGTGGTGGTGTGGTGAGTGTGCCAGGCGTATATGCTGGTCCAATTCATGGCTTCCTGTTTGGTGATGCCTTCGATAAAGGCTTGACCTTTAAAATGGGTCAAACACATGTACATAAATTCCTGCCACAATTACTTGAATATGTAGAAAATGGCCAGCTGTCTCCAGAAGTGATTATTACCCATCGCATGAAACTGGAAGAAGCTGCTGAAGGCTATCGTATTTTCGATAAACGTGAAGAAGACTGCCGCAAGATTATTCTGACCCCATAAATACAATCATTAAAAAATAGAAAGCGCCGTTAGGCGCTTTTTTTATTTTTGATCACCATTTTATAAACCATACTTTTTCTATTTTCAGTTTTAAAAGTTCAGATCTATTGCCTGTTTATCAAATGAACTGGCACTAGGTCACGTGATGATCCAGCTTAAAGAAACTAAGCTATAGAAGTAAAAGTTAGAAAAATCTATAAGCCTATGATTCAGTAATAAAAAATTGAAAGTTCACTTGATTATTAAATTAATTGTGTAGTTTCACTACAGTGAAGATTTTTATAATTAAAAATATGTTCCACGCTTATTGTTAATTAAATCTACAATATCAATATAAACCATTAATTTTTAAGTTATTTATATAATTTACCATTAAAAACAGATAAAAACTCACCTGAACTGGTTGCCGTTAAAGAACATAGAAGATATGGCTCCAACTAGTCTTTTAAATTCAAAAACCCATTTTAAATTTAAAAACACTTATCCACAAGATAGAGAAATTAAATTTAAATTTAAAAAATTAAGAGATAAGAAAGACAATATAACTTGTGGATAAATACTATCTTATTCACATAAAAAATATGGATAACTTTGCAGTTATCCACACGATTGATCAGGGTTCAAACAAAATTTAAAACAACACTATTCAAATATTTTTAGAAAATTTCGAAGTAACTTAATAAATCATTGGAACTTTAGGATTTCAAAAATCTAAGTTCTAGAATTTTCCATTCATCCTCTAGCTTCCAGATCTCCTGAAGACGCTGTTTATTATTTTCCAGTCCAATCAAGATCCGGCATTCGGTCTGATCTTCATTGTACTCGTATTCTTCATATTCTATGTCTGGCTTCAGCGGTTTCCATACACCGTTTTGTACCGCATGAGCGATCCGGTCATAACGCAGATAACTTCCTTCTACGCGGCCTTCCTGTTCAAAAACCACCTGAAAGTCCTGATGTTCGTAGTGGCGCAGCACATCATAGTCGCCACTATAGAATGCATTGGCCCAGATCTCACGTATTTCTTCAAGCTGGCTATCCATGGATAAACCTCTTTATAAATAAGACTTGATTCTACTGAACCAGGCTTTTTTGAAACCTAATATCAGCGGATCATTGGTCTAAAAACTGCTTAGATTAAAATTATTCTAAACAGTTCATCCGGCATTAATAGAAAATTTACGTAAAAAAAGCGCCTTAAAAGGCGCTTTTTCGTTTCGATTTATTCCAATGGATCAGGTATCAATATCAGCATTCAAGGCATTTTCTTCAATGAAGGCACGACGCGGTTCCACATCATCCCCCATCAGACAAGAGAACATGCGGTCTGCTTCAATTGCATCCTGCACCGTCACTTGTAGCATGTTACGGTTTTCTGGATCCATCGTGGTTTCCCACAGCTGGTCTGCGTTCATCTCACCCAGACCTTTATAACGCTGGATCATCATGCCGCGGCGAGAGTCTTGCAGAATGTGCTGCCAAACCTGATGGAAACTGCTGACCTGAATCTTGCGCTCACCTTTCTGTAAATAAGCACCCTCTTCAAGCAGCGTGAACCAGCTTTTCGAATTTTTCAGTAAACGTGCATATTCACTTGAGCTGAGCAGGCTAGCATCTAGCAGGTAATGATGCGGCAGGTTATGCACATAAATCGTAATCCTCGGCAACCAGCTTTCTACGATCTGGCCATCAACGTCTTTTTCAAAACGTTCCAGACTCAATTCAGGACGTAAACTTGGCTGGATTTTTTCAATCGCTGCACGCAGGTCTTCACCCCAGGTTTCCACATACGCTTTATCTTCCAGCTGATCCAGCTTGAATGCTTCCAGTGAAATCAACGCATCCAGCAAGCTTGCAGGATAACGTACAGTTAAACGTGCCAGGCTCTTCTGTGAAGTTTGATAATCAGTAATCACATTGGCCAGAGCTTCACCACGAATCGCAGGGGCATCGGCACTGATATGCAGTTCCAGCTCATCAATCGCATTCGAAATCAGGTAAGTTTCCAGTGCATCATTGTCCTTGATGTACTGTTCCTGCTTGCCTTTTTTCAACTTGTACAATGGTGGCTGTGCAATATAAATATGACCGCGTTCCACCAGTTCCGGCATTTGACGGAAGAAGAAGGTCAACAGCAACGTACGAATATGTGAACCATCCACGTCAGCATCGGTCATGATGATGATTTTGTGATAACGCAGCTTGTCCGGGTTATATTCTTCACGACCAATCCCACAGCCGAGTGCCGTAATCAGCGTACCCACTTCTGCAGAAGAAATCATACGGTCAAAACGGGCACGTTCCACGTTCAGGATCTTACCTTTTAGCGGCAGAATTGCCTGCATCTTACGGTTACGGCCCTGTTTTGCAGAACCGCCCGCAGAGTCACCTTCGACCAGGTACAGTTCAGATAAAGCTGGATCTTTCTCTTGGCAATCCGCCAGTTTACCTGGAAGACCGGCGATATCCAGCGCGCTCTTACGACGGGTCATTTCACGGGCTTTACGCGCCGCATCACGGGCACGCGCTGCATCAATGATCTTGCCTGCAATTGATTTAGCCGCCTGTGGATTCTCTAACAGATATTCAGAGAATGCCTTGTTCATGGCCTGCTCAACGGCAGATTTCACTTCACTCGATACCAGTTTTTCTTTGGTTTGTGAAGAGAATTTCGGATCCGGCACTTTTACTGACACAATCGCAGTCAAACCTTCACGCGCATCATCACCTGAAACCACAACTTTTTCTTTTTTCAGGATATTTTCACTGTCCATGTAGTTATTTAAACCACGGGTCAGTGCTGCACGGAAACCGGCTAAGTGAGTACCGCCATCTTTTTGCGGGATGTTGTTGGTAAAGCAGCGTACATTTTCCTGATAAGAATCATTCCATTGCAGTGCAACTTCTACACCAATGCCATTTTCCGCCTGAGTGGTGAAATGGAAAATGTCATTCAGGTGGGTTTTACCTTGGTTAATGTACTTAACAAACTCAGCCAAACCGCCTTCATAGTCAAAAATGTATTCGGCATTGATACGTTCGTCACGTAATACGATTCGTACACCTGCATTCAGAAAGGAAAGTTCACGTAAACGACGTGCCAGAATATCGACATTAAAAATGGTCTGGCTAAAGGTTTCAGCACTTGGCCAGAAACGCACGCGAGTACCGGTCTTATCGGTCTCACCTACTACTTTTAACGGGAATTGTGGGTCACCATGACGGTATTCCTGTTCATGGATTTTACCGGCACGATGAATAGTTAATTCCAGTTTTTCTGACAACGCATTTACTACGGATACACCTACACCGTGCAGACCGCCAGAAACTTTATAGCTGTTATCATCAAACTTACCGCCAGCATGCAGAATGGTTAGAATCACTTCTGCAGCAGACACGCCTTCTTCAGGGTGAATGTCGGTCGGAATACCACGGCCATTGTCTGATACTGAAACTGATTCATCTTCATGAATAGTCACTAAAATTTCATCACAGTGACCTGCCAGCGCCTCATCAATCGAGTTATCTACGACCTCGAAGACCATGTGGTGTAAGCCGGTACCATCGTCTGTATCACCAATGTACATGCCTGGACGCTTACGTACTGCGTCTAAACCACGTAATACCTTGATGCTAGAGGAATCATAAGCTTTTTCAGTGGTTTGTTCTGTTTGAGAAGCAGCTTGATCTTCTGAACTCATGGTTTCTCCCTAGTGAAATATAGGTTTATCCAAAGATAGGTAAAAATTTAAAAACTATTGCACAACAACTTGAACTGTACCGTTTTCAACATTGAATAACTGATATGAGATAGACAGATCATGTAGGTGCTTTTGTACTGATTCATGGTCTAAAGTGGTAATAAAAACTTGACTACCAAGCTGGCTCAATCGCTCAATTAAACGTTGTTGTGCGGTTAAATCTAATTCTGCTGTCACATCATCTAATAATACCACAGTTTCCTTATTACAAGAATGCAGCATTGCGATTTGCGACAGTTTAAGTGCCATCATTAAAAGCTTTTTTTGTCCACGGGACAGGATCACATCAGCATCCCCCAAAGGGGTCTTGATACGCAAATCTGCGCGATGTGGACCATATTCGGTATAGCGTCGTTCCACATCTTTATCATGATGATTGGTCAGGTCATTCAGCAGGCCGTTTTCGCTGTGAAAGCCAGGGCTGTATTCCAGAGAAATCTCCAGATCAGGCAGTAGATGCTTGAGATCATCCTCAAAAAATGGCTTCCACTGTTCCACGATGCCGACACGCTGGGAGTGCAAAATCTCGCCATACTCACTCAGCATCTGGTTCCACGGTTCCAGATCAGACAAACTTAGAAAACGTTTGGATTTAAGCAGGCTGTTCCGCTGTTTTAAGGCTCGTGAATAATATTGCCAGGCATGATAAAACTCTGGTTCCACGTGGAACATTAACCAGTCCAATAACTGACGACGTGGTTTGGCGCCATGATCGATAATATCGATACTTTGTGGATCAAGCAGCTGTAAGGGCAACATTTTAGCAAGCTGGCCTTGAGTCGCAATCGCATCGCCATTGACCTTAATCAGCTGTTCCCCGCTGACCATTTTTTGCATGCCGACTTTTTCAGTTTCCGATTGGGCGAACACAATCGCATCCGAGGCGCCATGCTGAATGTAATTTTTCGGGATATGGGTACGAAAGGAGCGTCCTGTGGCCAGTAAATGAATGGCTTCCAGTACTGAAGTCTTGCCTGAACCATTCTGGCCATAAAAAACATTAAACGGTTGCAATCCCTGGAGTGCAACCGTTTTTAAGTTTCGTACACGTTCAATATGAAGACGCGTAATATGCATAGCGTTGGCTTAACTCAGCTGTCGCTTAGACACGCATTGGCATCACGACATAAGTCTGATCGGTATGAGATGGATCCTGAACCAGCACAGACTGATTCGCTTCAGTCATGGTCATCGACACATCTTCACCGTCCAGTACCCCTAGCACTTCAATCAGGTATTGCGCATTGAATGACATTTCCAGTGGTGCATCTGCATACTGGATGGCCAGATCTTCAATCGCCTCATCCTGTTCCGGGTTATTGGCACGAAGTTGTAATGAACCGGCATTAAAGTTCAGGAATACGCCACGTAGTTTTTCATTACTCAAAATAGCCACGCGTTGTAAAGATTGCTTAAACACGTCATGCGCAATAATCACATTCTTGTCGCCACCACGTGGAATCACACGGCGGTAGTCCGGGAATTTACCGTCAATCAGTTTCGTAGTGAAACGAACTGTGATATCGGTCTGTTCTTTATCACGGCTGGCCATGCGAATGGTCACATTCAATAATTCACGACCAATCAGCAGAGAAAGCTGCTCATCTTCAACGCTTAATAAACGTTGCAATTCAGCGACTGCCTTACGTGGAACAATGGCTTGAATCGGTTGAGTTGCTGTCGATTGTGCTGCTGTTTCACACAGTGCCAAGCGGTGACCATCTGTCGTTACCGCACGAAGCTGATTGGCGTCAATTTCAAGTAAAGTACCGGTCAGGTAGAAACGCACATCCTGCACTGCCATTGCGAAAGCCGTTTTTTCAAACAGACGCTTTAATTCGCGCTGAGTCACAGTCACTTGCGTGCCTTGAGTATTTTCAGTATTCAGTAATGGATAGTCATCCGCAGGCAAAGTACCGAGCACAAAACGACTATTTCCAGATTTCAGGATACAACGCTGGTCATCGGTAATTTGCAGGTCGATCAGGGCTGCTGATGGCAAAGATTTACAGATATCAATCAGCTTACGTGCTGGAACAGTGGTTTCACCGGCTTGCAGGCATGCACCTTCAGCCAACTGTGTGCTGGCAACCAGTTCCACTTCCAGATCCGAACCGGTGACGGTCAAAGCTTCAGCAGTCACCTGGATTTTCAGGTTTGAAAGAATATTTAAGGTATGGCGACGTTCAACCGCTCCTACGACATGTGAGAGAACATTCAGTAAGCTTTCTTTCGCGATTTTTAAACGCACGGTACATTCCTCTAAAGCTGAAGATTAATAAGATAAAAGTTGAATTTTTAGCAGTTAACTATGCGGCAAAACAGGCCGCATAGCAAGAACAGAATTTGAGCGTTTTAGGTCAACTCTGCAACAGGCGTTGCAGGTTTTTATAGTCCTCATTGAAGATCGGATCTTCTTCACGCAAGCTTTGCACTTTTTCGCAGGCATGCATGACTGTACTGTGATCTCGACCACCAAAAGCCATACCAATTTCCGGGAAACTGTCTCCAGTCAGTTCACGTGCCAGACCCATTGCAAGCTGACGTGGACGGGCATAAATACGGGTACGTTTTGGACCTACCAGCTCTTTAAGCGGAATGCGAAAATACTCACTCACTACACGCTGGATATTTTCAGTACTGATGGTACGGGCACGAATTGCGAGGACATCTTTCAAAGACTCACGTACCACATCCAGATCAATCGGCGTTCCTTTAAAACGCGAGATCGCTACCACTTTATTTAGCGCACCTTCAAGTTCACGTACGTTCGCCACTACTTGTTGGGCGATAAATAGCGCACAGTTACGTGGTAAATCTACACCGGTGTTCTCGGCTTTTTTCAGCAAGATTTCAATGCGAGTTTCAATATCGGGTGGTTCCACACCCACAGAAAGTCCCCAGGAAAAACGTGAAACCAGACGTGGATCCAGTTCGGTCAATTCTTTAGGATAACGATCCGAGGTGAGAATAATTTGCTTCGATTCATCCAGCAACGCGTTAAAGGTATAGAAGAACTCCACCAGACTGGCTTCTTTACCTGCCAGCAAATGAATATCATCAACCAGCAAAAGATCCAGTGAACGGCAGTTTTTCTTAAACTCTTCAACCTTGCCCTGTTGTAGGGAACTGACAAAATCCTGCACAAAGCTTTCCGCAGTCATATACATTACGCGGGCATTCGGCTTGGCCTGCAATAAAGCATTACCAACGGCTTGCATCAAGTGGGTTTTACCCAGACCAGTCGGACCATATAAAAATAGCGGGTTATGCTGTGAAGCCCCGAGTTGGGTTAACACCTTACGACAGGTTTCAGCCGCCATCTGGTTAGAACGGCCTTCAACAAATAACGAGAAGGTAAATAAAGGGTTCAGCTGACGTTTACGGCTATTTTTGCCTGAATCTTCTTTTTCTTTCTTAGGACGCGGCGCTGGCGCAACCACAGGTGCAGATTCCAAAGCCGCTGTTGTCGTCGCTGGCTGTTCACTGGCAGATAAAATTGCACCCGGACGTGAATCCACCAGAATTTCCACTTTACGTACGCGACCTTCAGACAGCTGTTCGGCCAAAATCGAAATCAGTTCCAGATGATGCTCTTGAATGTAGCGCGTCCAATACGGATTAGGTGCATAAAGACGCAGGGTATCGTCCAGCTCTTCTGCAACCAATGGGCGAATCCACATTGTAAAGACATTTCCAGAGAGCTCTTGTCGCAAGCGATTTAAGCAGTCTGTCCAAAGCATGTGAATCCCCTATTCATTCCATTGTTAATCAAAAAGGCTGACCGCGACCAAAGCGGGTCGCCATTCTAACCAAGTTATCCACATCTGTCATGGCAATTTCCACAGATTTTGCGCAAAAAGCAGTCATGGTGGATAAATTTAAATTTAAAAAGCTAATGTGGATAAGTTTATCCGCAAGCTGTGGATAAAATATAGCACAAAGTTATCCACAAAGTATAAAATTAATAAAAACAGTTTTATCCACAAACTAAGTTTTTGTTTATTTAATGAAAAATTAGCTTTTCCACAGAAAAAGTCCACCCTAATAGTAATAAATTTAAATTTATAAATTTGAATTTATTTATAAGATTCGGTTCTTTTGTGGATAACTAAGAAAAGTTTAAATTTAAATTCAAAACTCATGAGTTAAATTTAGATTTCACATAAGTTGTGGATAACTATGTTGATATAAGTGTTAATAACTTATATTTAATTTTAAAACAAATAGTTATATTGTGGTTAACTTATATATAGGTATTTGAATACAATTTTTTTAATCCCTATTTACAATTTTGATTTCAGTCTTATTTGAAAAGAAAGTGGCTTTTGCATTGACAGCTCAAGCAATGAGCACTAAAATCGCGGACCTTTATAGAAAGATCATTTTTGGAGTTTCAATATGAAACGTACATTCCAACCATCTGAATTAAAGCGTAAACGCGTTCATGGTTTCCGTGCTCGTATGGCTACTAAAGCTGGTCGTCAAGTTCTAGCTCGCCGTCGTGCAAAAGGTCGTCACAGCTTAACTGTTTAATCAGTTAGGCTTTGCCGATTTTGGGTGTTATGACTACACTTTATAGTTTTGGTACAGAGCTTCGTTTACGCTGTGCTGCAGATTATAAAGGAGTCTTTGATGGTGCGCTTTTTAAAGTGCATCAACCCCATTTCCTTTTTCTTGCAAAACATTCCGAACTGCCAAACAGCCGTTTGGGTTTAGTTGTTGCCAAGAAAAAAGTGCGCCGTGCGCACGAACGAAATCGAGTAAAACGACTTGCTCGCGAAAGTTTTCGCCTGCATCAACAGCAACTAGATGATTTGGATATTGTGGTTATGCCTAAAGTAGGTATAGAAGCGGTACCGAACGCAGAGTTGCATCAGCAATTACAATTTGCCTGGCAGAAACTCAACCGTCTTGCCAAAAAGCATTCCAAAATAGCATCATCCTCCCCACAAAAGTAGAGATGGCCAATGGTACGTTTACTGCATTGGTTAATACGTTTCTATCAGATTGCGATTAGTCCTTTATTGGGACCACGCTGTCGTTATATTCCAACATGTTCTCAATATTCCTTGGAAGCAGTCCATACACATGGAGCTGTACGTGGTGTGTGGCTGGCTACTAAGCGTATTTGCCGTTGTCATCCGTGGGGTGGCTCTGGATATGATCCGGTTCCCCCGAAAGCGATTCGTTTTATTTCATTTCAGCAAATAGATTCTCAAACGCTTCACGTTGCTGTACCCTTTCGTGATCGTTTATTGAACCAAAATCACTCTAACCACTTGGGGTAATACATATGCAACAATGGGCCAGGATTGCAATTCTCGGAGCCATGTTTGTTGTCGCATATTTGCTCATTTTGGCGTGGCAAAAAGATTATGGCAATGCTGAAACCAAACCACAGCAAGAAGCTGCGGTTGTTTCACATGAAGTATCTGCAGATTTGCCAAATGCTCAGACGGCGACGACCGCCTCTGATCTGCCACAAGCAAATATGCCAGCGCAGCAAGCAACGGATGCCACCGCACCTGTAAGTCAGCAGCTTATTTCAGTACAAACTGACCTTTATCATCTTTGGATCAATCCTAAAGGTGGTGATATTGTTCGTGTTGAATTACTCAATCATGACAAGAATAAAGACAGCGATGAACCGTTCGTCATGCTGGAAAGCGATGCGAAACGGACTTATGTCGCCCAGTCGGGTCTGATCGGTCTGAATGGACCGGACAGCAGCCGTAATGGCCGTCCAACCTATGAGCTGGAAAAAACGGTTTATACACTGGCAGATGCCAAAGCCGCTAAAAATAAAGATGGCGAAACTGTCAAAGTACTTTCTGTACCTATGGTCTTTAAAACGGCTGATGGTGTAGAAGTCATTAAAACCTTCAACTTTACTGAAGGTGAATATCCGGTAGTTGTGAATCACAAAGTGGTCAACCGCAGCGGCCAGACCTGGCAAGGTCAGATGTTCGGTCAGATCAAACGTGACAATTCCGAAGATCCAGGTAAATCTGATCAGGGTATCTTCACACTGGGAACGTTCCTGGGCGGCGCTTGGGGTACACCGGATGAAAACTACAACAAGTTAAAATTTGACAACTTTGTTGAAGAAAAACTGAATACCGAAGCCAAAGGCGGCTGGGTTGCGATGGTGCAGCACTACTTCGTGAGTGCCTGGGTGCCAGGTAACCTGAAATTGACTCAAGCCAATGGTGAAGCCTACAGTGCGAAGCTGGAATCACGTAAATCAACTGATAACATGAATATCATTGGTTTTACTTCTCCAACTTTCAATGTGCCTGCAGGCACCGTAGCTGAAATCGATGCGACCTTCTACTCTGGTCCAAAAGTTCAATCGGAGCTGAAAGACCTAGCGACTGGTCTGAACCAGACTGTAGATTATGGCTGGTTATGGCCAATTGCCAAACTGCTGTTTGTTGGTCTTGAGTTCTTCCATGGTCTAGTGGGTAACTGGGGTTGGGCAATCATCCTGTTAACCGTACTGGTTAAACTGATCCTGTGGCCATTGTCGTCGAAGAGCTACCGCTCTATGGCGAAAATGCGTGTGATTGCACCTGAAATGCAACGCATGAAAGAAGAGTTCGGTGAAGACCGTATGCGCTTCTCTCAGGAAATGATGGCACTGTACAAACGTGAGCAGGTGAATCCACTTGCTGGCTGTTTACCACTGTTACTGCAAATGCCAATTTTCCTGGCACTGTACTGGGTATTGATGGAATCTGTAGAACTGCGTCATGCACCATGGATGTTCTGGATTCAGGATTTATCTTCAATGGATCCTTGGTTTATCCTGCCATTGATCATGGGGGCGACCATGTATATTCAGCAGATGCTGAATCCGCAGCCAACTGATCCAATGCAGGCGAAAGTGTTCAAGATTATGCCAGTGATCTTTACAGTATTCTTGCTGTTCTTCCCGGCAGGTCTGGTGTTGTACTGGATTGTGAACAACTTGATCACGATCTTGCAGCAAACACTGATCAACAAGTCTGTTGCCAAAGACCGTGCTAAACGCGATGAGGCAACACCAGTCAACTAAGTTGTACTGATGGGCTGAATAAATCCGCTTAAGATGGTAATCTTGAGCGGATTTTTTTTGCTGTACTTTTAAGTTTTTCTAGGTGAATGTTATGCTCGACCGAACTACGATTGCTGCGATTGCAACTCCCCCAGGACGTGGCGGTGTAGGTGTCATTCGCCTGTCAGGTCCCAAGTCTTATGAAATTGCCCAGGCCTTGAGCCAAAAAGATTTGCCCAAAGCCCGTTTTGCCGGGTTCCGTCAGTTCTATGATGCAGCCGGTGAAGTAATGGACGAAGGTCTGGTGATCTGCTTCCCGAATCCGAATTCCTTTACTGGTGAAGATGTAGTAGAACTGCAAGGTCATGGTGGCCCGGTGATTCAGAATGCCCTGTTGGGCCGTTTGCTGGAACTGGGTGCCACTGCAGCCAAAGCCGGTGAATTCTCGATGCGTGCCTTTGAGAATGGCAAGCTGGATCTGGTACAGGCTGAAGCCATTGCCGATCTGATTGATGCGACCTCCCAAGCGGCTGCCCGGTCTGCAGTCCGTTCTCTACAAGGGGCATTCTCGACTAAGGTCAATACGGTATTAGAACAGCTGATTCATTTGCGTTTGCATGTCGAAGCGGCGATTGATTTTCCTGAAGAAGAAATCGACTTCCTGGCGGATGGCAAGATTTTAAATCTGCTGGATGGCGTGGCGAATGCCGTCACTCAGGTTCAGCAATCTGCACGTCAGGGTCAGTTACTGCGCGAAGGTCTACAAGTGGTGATTGCCGGTAAACCGAATGCAGGTAAATCTTCCTTGCTCAATGCCCTAGCAGGTAATGAACGTGCGATTGTGACCGATATTGCAGGGACAACCCGTGATGTATTGCATGAAAAGATCACATTGAATGGCCTGCCGATTACCCTGACCGATACTGCTGGTCTGCGGGAAACCGGCGATATCGTGGAAAAAGAAGGCATTCGCCGCGCGATTAAAGAAATTGAACAGGCCGATCTGCTGTTGCTGGTTTATGACCTGAGCCAAGGTGATGACCCATTACAACTCGCTCAAGAATATTTTGCCGAGCATCTCGAGCCAAAACGTCTGATCCTGATTGGGAATAAAGCCGATTTGACCGGTGCTGATGCTGTCATGGGGGATTTTAAGGGCTTCCGTCACATTACCGTTTCAGCCAAGCAAGAAACTGGCGTCCAGTCGCTCATAGATGCGATTACGGCGCATGCAGGCTTCCAGCCTGAAGAAGATACCTTTATTGCCCGTACCCGCCATTTAGACGCAATGAAGCGCACTCAGATGTACCTAGCTGAAGCCCGTGAGCAACTTGTAGTGTATAACGCAGGTGAACTGGTCGCAGAGTCTTTACGTCTGGCACAGAATGCGCTGGGCGAAATTACGGGTGACTTTAGTGCGGATGACCTGCTGGGCAAGATCTTTGGATCGTTCTGTATTGGAAAATAATCCTTAAGTTATATAAAAAAGCCCTCAAATGTGGGCTTTTTTATTAGGCTTTTAGCTGCAATTTTTGATGCCATAACCAAAGGATTAGACAGAGTGCACTGATCGCCACACAGAAACTGATCACGGCAAATCCTAAGCCGAAGTGATCAGCCAGATACCCCACCGCGATAATCGGCACAATCGTGCCCAAATAGCCAATAAACAGGTAAGTCGACATCACGGCTGCCCGATTTTGCAAGGTTGTGATCGCATGAATCACACCGAATGCGCCCATTAAGGCAAAACCATGTCCAATCCCGAATAAGATATCACTGGCGAAGAACAAGATACTTGCTTTAAGGATCATACAAAGAGCAAGGCTAACCAAGCTCACCAGCATAATCATCAAGCCAATATTCAGACATTTCTTTGCAGGAACAGCTTTAGCAAAGAACTGCACCACAGCAGAAATCAGCAAAATGCAGGTAATGGCGGTACCACTGACCAAAGGACCATGCCAAGGTAAGATATCCTGCACAAAAGACGGTGACAGTGAAGCAAATAAACTGAAAGCAGCAAAGGCATTAAATGCAGTCAATCCCACAATCATGAATACAGCATGATACTGAGGTTCAGGACGCAGTAATTTCGGTGCAATACTAAAAGGCTGGCGTTCAAAAGCAGGTGTTTTTAGCCAGAATAATCCGACAAAACACAGCACTGCCCCAAGAATAATTGGGAGGTATGGAGTAATTAATGGAGCTTGAGAAAACTGCGCAATTACCCCACCCACAAACGGCCCCAAACCAAAACCTATAGCCGTCAGAATCGATACCAGTTGTGGTGCAAGCTGCTTATGAGTTTCTGGAATGGTTTGCATCATGCCCAGCATTGCTGAAGTGGTCATCAGGCCTGAAGCAATGCCAATAATAAAACGACCCACCGACAAAATCAGCGCATTCTCGGCAAAGACTGAAATGACCAAGCCAATGCTAATAAATACCAGGCCAATTTGCAGGGTTCTTAAGAAACCAATCGTGTTGCTGGTACGTCGCAGGAATAACAAGGTACCCAGACAGCCAAACATATAGGCGACAAAAATATAGGTAATCTGGCTTGGGGATAAATGCCAGATCTGTTGATAAATGGGATAAAGCGGACTTGCCAGTGCTGTACCGATGGTACCCATAATCAATGCAAGACTGACCATGGCGAAAGGTCGCCATGAGATATTTTCTGTCATGTAGCTGCCGTAAAAGTTTCACCACACTTTAAAAAGAATGATGTGGAAGAAAGAAGAGAATGGGTGGCAGTGTATCGGTTAGATGAAAAAGCGGTCAATTATCTTGCTGTAAACAAAACAAAAATATTGAGCTAAACAATCAGCCATAACGTTTTAATAATTTTAAAAACTCAGCCAGTTTTTCTTCATTGACTGCAGCTTCTCCAATGACATGCTCTCTTAAATGGGTTTCGATCAATTCATTCATCAAACCGTTTATGGCACCTTTAACGGCTGCAACCTGTTGCAGGACCTGAATACAACCTGCTTCAGGATTCAGGAGAGACTGCTCTACAGCGTTCATCTGACCTTGCAAGCGCCGTACCCGGTTTAATATTTTTTTATCATCATGTACATGACTCACCACAAATCTCCAAAAATAAATATACTAGGGGGGAGTATTAATAACAGTTCCCTTTTATGCAAAAACATAACGCCGATTCGCACAGCCATCAATTTGATGAAGGTAATCCACTCGCACAGAAAAAGATTCTGTTTGCCACGATTCTGACCGCCGTCATGATGGTGCTGGAAGTATTAGGGGGATGGATCTTCCAGTCAATGGCTTTGCTTGCCGATGGCTGGCATATGGGCTCGCATGTATTGGCCTTGGGGCTGGCTTACTTTGCCTATAAAGCTGCCCGCCATTATACGAATGATCCCCGCTTTAATATGGGCACCTGGCGGATTGAAATTCTGGCCAGTTATAGCAGTGCAATTTTATTGCTTGTGGTAGCCGGTTTTATGGCGATTCATTCAGTAGAACGTCTATTTTCGCCAATTCAGATTCATTATAACGAAGCCATTCCAATCGCGATTTTAGGACTATTGATTAATCTGGCCTGTGCTTGGTTGCTGCATGATGATGGGCACCATCACCATGATCATCATCATGGGCATTCCCATCACGAGCATGATAATAATCATGGTCATCATGACTTGAACCATAAAGCGGCCTTTCTGCATGTGGTTGCTGATGCTGTAACTTCTGTTCTGGCCATTATTGCCTTGTTTGCTGGAAAATATATGGGCTGGGATTTTCTCGATGCAGTACTGGGACTGGTCGGCTCAATCCTGATTGCACGCTGGGCGATTGGCCTGCTAAAGCAAAGTGCCAAGACTTTACTGGATGCCGATATGGATGCCCCAGTGGTCGAAGAAATACGTGAAGTCATTGCTGAATATGGGAATGATCTGCATTTAACTGACCTGCATGTATCGAGAGTCGGTAAAGGTAAATTTTCCTGTTTTGTTGCCGTTCAAACGGGAATCCCCATTAGTGCTGATCAAATCCGTGAGGCGATCTCTATTCATGAAGAAATTGTGCATATCTCGGTGGAAGTGAATCAGCATTAAAGGGGCAATGTTCCACGTGAAACATGATTGATTGATCAGTTCGATTTGAACATCAGGCTACATAAAATAGTCAGAATTTTCTTTTTAAAAAGACTAAAATCGAAACACATTTAACTTGCACCTGAGCAGGACATTCATGCAAATAAGAAATATGCTGCTGGCTTTGACCCTCTTCCCTGGCCTTAGCTTTGCCAATGTGGATACGGTTAAAGCCAATCTGGCAAAAAACAGTCCCAACCTAAAAATTGAAAATATTCAGCCTACCGAAATGAAAGGAATCTATAGCGGTTCCATGCAGGGGCAGATTGTCTATCTGAATGAAGATGCCCAGCATCTCCTAGCTGGTTCAATGTTCCGTATTCAGGACCAGCATAATCTGACTCAGGATTTATTACTCAAACAAAACAGTGTCGACTGGAAAAAGTTACCGCTACAGGATGCGATTAAATCAGTCAGAGGGACAGGAAAACGTCAGCTTGCCATCTTTTCTGACCCAAATTGCCCGTATTGTAAACAACTTGAAGTAGAGCTGAAAAAACTCAAAGATGTCACGATTTATACCTTCATCCTGCCTTTAAAACAGCAGTCAATTGCGCCGTCCAAACAGGTTTATTGTGAAAAAAATCCAGCACAGGCTTGGGAAGACCTGATTGGTCAAGGTATACAACCTAAATCGAAAAAGAGCTGTGCAAACCCGATTGAACGTAATAAACAGCTGGCACAATCACTCGGTGTAAATGGCACACCAGCGATTATTTTCTCGAATGGTTTTAAAGTCATAGGCGCTCAGCCAGCAGAACAGATTGAACAAGGTTTCAAAGAATTCGGCCTGTAAAATTCTGACTATACTCAATAAATAAAAAAAGAGCACTTAAACCAGTGCTCTTTTTTTATGAAAGAAACTTATTCCAAGCAGGGCTTAGATTCGTTTGCGTTTGGTCACCATATTATAGATAAACAGGATGACTACAGCACCAATCACTGAGGCAATAAAGCCTGCGGCAGAATCTTGGGAATACAAGCCCAGCATACGCCCGGCAAAGGTCGCAACCAGTGAACCGGCAATCCCCAACAGGGTCGTAACAATGAATCCAGCCTTGTCATCACCAGGATGAATCGCGCGTGCAACCAGACCCGCAATAAAACCCACTACAATTGCAACGATAATTGACCACATCAGCATACTCCTTGTTATCATGTCTTTGTTTTTACATCAGGTTTATCTTGCGGCAAGAAAAGCACTGAAAAAAGTCATGTCCTGCAACGGGCTGTAGTGTTTTTGTTCTCTGTGTTACTGAAATGATTCAAGAAATAAAAAAAAGTGGCACGAAGCCACTTCTTTTAAACCGGTTCTTAAAGACCGATTTCACCAATAAATGGAATATGACGGTATTTTTGATCATAGTCCAGGCCATAACCAACAATGAACTTGTCTTCGACTTCAAAGCCTAGGAATTTTACTTCCAGCTCGATTTCACGACGTGAAGGTTTACTCACCAGAGTGCACAGTTCAATTGAGTTTGGCTGACGGGTTTGCAGGATTTCCAGGACTTTGCTTAAGGTATTACCTGAGTCGATAATATCCTCAACCACCAGCACATCTTTACCACGGATTTCACCGTCCAGATCTTTCAGGATTTTGACATCACGGCTCGAAATCGTACCGCCGCCGTAGCTGGATACAGTCATGAAGTCGAGTTCATGTGGCTTGGTAATGGCACGACACAAGTCTGCCATGAAAATCACTGAACCGCGTAACAAACCGATAAGTACAAGCTCTTTGTCACTATTGGCATAGTGTGCATCGATTTTAGCACCAAGCTCTTTGACTTTAGCTTGAATTTCTTCAGCGGAAATCATTACGCTCATTTGAACGGTCATGGGTAGATACCTAAAAAATAAAAATAGCAAAATAAAAAAGGTGTTGACCTGCAACACCTGAATTGCAGCAATTTTAATACATCCTTGCTTGAGATGCACCTGTTTTACTTGCTGTAAATGTAATCAATTTTCGGGCTGCTGTGAATCTCTCTTCAGCGCAAAAGCACAGACGGCGAAGATTGCAGCCAAAATGATCCTACGCTGACGCGATTTATTGGGCCTTGACATAGACAGCCTGTCCATAGACATAGGTTGCTGCAATATTACGGTCATCCCCCAGCATGGTCAGTGCAAAAAAGGTATCTTCAATATTTTTGGCCCTGCTCTGGCGTAGTTGTTGTAAAGCGGTGGCATTAAGATCCAGCACCACAAAGTCTGCTTCTTTGCCCACATTGAAATTCCCCAAGCGGTCATCCAGACTTAAGGCTTTCGCACCACCTAGGGTCGCATGATATAGCGACTCAAAAGCCGAAAGTTTTTCTCCTTGCAGCTGTTGCACTTTATAAGCCTCATTTAGGGTTTGGAGCTGGTTAAAGGAGGTTCCTGCCCCGATATCAGTACCCAAGCCGACTTTCACGCCTTTATCCCAGGCTTTCTTCAGTGGAAATAAACCGCTACCCAGGAACAGGTTTGAGGTTGGACAGAAGGCAATCGCAGAGTCGGTTTGATGCATACAATCCCACTCCCCTTCTTCCAGATGCACACAATGCGCAAATACGGATTTAGCGCCGGTCAGCCCATAATGATGATAGACATCCAGATAGCCTTCACGTTCCGGAAAGAGTTCTTTTACCCAGGCAATCTCATTTTTGTTTTCACTGAGATGAGTATGGATATAAACATCTGGATATTCGACTTTTAACTGCCCTGCTTTTTCCAGCTGTTCAGGCGTTGAGGTCGGAGCAAAACGTGGCGTAATCGCATAAAGATTACGTCCTTTACCATGCCATTTCTCAATCAGGGCTTTAGAGTCGCTATAGGCAGATTCTGCAGTATCCGTCAGGGCTTCAGGTGCATGGCGGTCCATTAGCACTTTACCGGCAATCAGACGCATATTCTGTGCTGTAGCCGCTTCGAACAGTGCTTCTACCGAGGCTGGATGAACGGTACAGAACACCAAAGCTGTGGTTGTACCATTTTTCAGCAATTCCTGAATAAAGAAC
Organism: Acinetobacter sp. YH12072; assembly: GCF_013419565.1. Classification (NCBI taxonomy): domain Bacteria; kingdom Pseudomonadati; phylum Pseudomonadota; class Gammaproteobacteria; order Moraxellales; family Moraxellaceae; genus Acinetobacter; species Acinetobacter sp. YH12072. The sequence goes on from NZ_VOZV01000028.1 coordinate 34,511, forward strand.
TGTGCAATTTTCTGGCTATACGCCGGATCCTGAAACTGGATCTCAGTCGGGAAGGTATAAGTATTTAACCATTCTAGTAGCTGTTCCCCATAAGCACCGACCATTTCAGTTTGCGGGAAATGGATATGGGTATCGATCATACCCGGAATGATGAGCTGTTCAGGATAATAAGTAATATCCAGACCTTCAGGGAGCTGCTGCTGACCTTCCTGCCAGGAACCAAACCACTGGATTATTCCATTTTTTATGATGAGTAAACCATCTTCTATATAACGCACTTGGTCGTGAATTTCACGTGCTTGGGCAACTGTATTCTGGATATCGAGGAAACGACCACGGATAGCTGTCGTCGCAATGTAAGAAGACATTGAAAACCTGCACTTTGTAATTTTTTCGATTGATTGTAGCTGAAAAGTTCTAGCCTGTATGGGAAATACACAACTAAAAATCCCCAAATTTTAACAATGCAAAATAGCGGCCAAGATCAAAGCAATTATCACGAGATTTTTAAATTAGATTTAAATAAAGAAAATGATGCTAATTAAAGTAGCCAAAACGATCACTGGCCTGAAATAAAAAAAGCCCGCATTTTGCGGACTTATCAGGAATGACGAAGCAATTATTTATAGCGCTGTTTCATTGTATTTTTTGCTATGACGGATTGATAACCATGCGGTAATTGTCAGCACAATGACAATAAAGCTCAGGGAAATCCAGATCGGCATATGGAATACTTCCAGCATCAGCATCTTGAAGCCGATAAAGACCAGAATGATCCCGAGGCCATAAGGCAGATAGTACATTTTTGATGCAGCACCAGCGAGCAGGAAGAACATGGCACGCAGACCCAGAATCGCCATCAGGTTCGCTGTTAAAACAATAAAGGGATCGGTGGTGACAGCGAAAATGGCTGGGATCGAGTCTACCGCAAAGATCACATCAGAAGCTTCCACCAGAATCAGCACCAGAAATAATGGCGTTGCCCACAGGACACCGTTCTGATGCACAAAAAATTTATTGCCACGCATTTGCGGCGTAATCCGGATATGTTTGCGTAGCCATTTCAGAACTGCCATATCTTCAATATCGGTATGCTCTTCTCCTTGGCCGCGCAGGAATTTAAAACCGGTATAAACCAGAAAAGCACCGAAGATATACAGAATCCACGAGAACTCCTGTACGAACCATGCGCCAATAAAAATAAAGATGGTCCGCAGAATAATGGCACCCAAAACGCCATAGAGCAGCAGCTGGCGTTGCAGTGCAGGAGGAATAGCAAAGGCAGCAAAGATCATCAGCCAGACAAAGACATTATCAATTGCCAGAGATTTTTCCAGCAAATAACCGGCAAAGTATTCCATCACCTTCTGGTTTGCCAGAGCAGCACCTGAAGTCTGTTCCAGATACAGCCATAATGCACCGCCAAACAGAGTCGCTACACTGACCCAGGCAACACTCCAGTAGGCGGCAGTGCGGACTTTGGTGGGCTGTCCGTGCTGATGCTTAAAGCCGATAAAATCGATGACCAGCATCACTGCAACGATAATGAAAAAAGCCAGATACAGCCAAGGTGTACCAATTGTTTCCATGGGAATTCTCCACATCTGACAATCGGCCATAAAAAAACCTTGACCTGCTGCCAGATGAAATACATCTATAACAACATGATCAAGGTCTTGCCTACATCTTTGTGCTCTACTGGATGAGATCCAGTCGCATTCCAAGATGCTCAGATACCGACTTTTTGCAAAGTGTAATGACGATATTCTGACACGTTCAAAAACTGAAACTTCATTCTTAAACGTTTGGAGGAGGCTACTCCCCTTGTTCAAACTCAATTCTGTTTGAGCAATTGCTCAATATCAAATGAGCATGACAGATTTTATGTATAATCACAAATTATTTTACAAAAAGCAGCGTTTAATCAGCAGCTTTGGGCAGAAAGTCCAAACGCTGAACCAAATAAAGACTAAGCAGAAATCCAAGAATCGCCAGCCCTGCGCCTACCCAGCCAATGCTCGATAGCCCGATCTGAAGTGTGACCATACTGCCAAGCAAAGCTCCTCCGCCAATCCCGACGTTATACAGGCCTGAATAAATGGCCATGGCAACATCTGTGGCATCTGCAGCCAGGTTCAGGGTTTTGGATTGTAGAGCCAAGCTGAAACCAATGATGCTCAAACCCCATAGTAGAGATAAGCCAGACAGACCTGTGACTGTGCTCGACAGTGGTAATAACAGCAGCATGGAAATAACCAGTCCAAAAGTAAAAGCAGGAATAGTCATTTTCGGAAACTGTGCGGCAAAGCGGCCAAACAGATAAGAACCCAGGAATCCTGCTCCGCCATAAACCAGAAGTAAAGTTGTGGTCTGGGCTGAATCAAAGCGGGCGATATTCAGGGAGAATGGTTCAATATAGCTATAAGCGGTAAACTGCGCCGTAATCACCAGAATGGTGAGGGTAAAGACTAGCATCAGGCTTGGACGTTTGATCAGGCTTTTTAAGCTGCTGAGGGAGCCTGAATTGACACTTGGAAGCAATGGCAAGGTTTTGGCCAGAATCAGGCAAATGATCAATGCGAGACACGCAATCAGGGCAAAACTATTACGCCAGCCATACGCCTCACCAATCATCCGGCCAAATGGAATACCGAGCACCATCGCCATCGCCGTTCCTGTGGCTAATAAACCAAGTGCCTGAAACTCTTTACCTTTCGGTGCGACCCGAACCGCGAGTGAAGCGGTAATCGACCAGAACAAGGCATGTGCGATGGCAATCCCTATCCGGCTGATCACCAGCGTGCTAAAACTCCAGGCAAAATAGGACAGCACATGACTTAAAATAAAGACCGCAAAGACCAGCATCAGTAGAAAACGCCGTTCTATGGCTTTGGTGAGCAGCATGATCGGAAGAGATAGTAGGGCCACGATCCAGGCATAAATGGTCAGCATGATACCGGCCTGAGTGGCGGACATGGCAAAGCTTTGCCCGATTCCACTCAGTAAGGCCACAGGAATAAATTCAGTAGTGTTAAAAATAAAAGCCGCGCAGGCTAAAGCGATGACACCAATCCATTGCTTGGTGACGGAAGAAGCGGAAGATGAGTCAGACATACGAAGTTGCATGCAAAAAGATGCTGCATTCTAATCCTGTCTTTCTCAATTAGGGAGTAGCTAAAATTAAATTTTTGGGGTGATATGTGATGACTCAAACTGCATCACCCTCAATCAGGCAAAATAGAGAAATAAAAAGTTATCAATATTTGAAAAAAATCACAGGAAATGATGAAAGAAAATAAAAAATTTCATCCAATATTAAAAACTTAACAATAATTCATATTATTTCTTTAAGAAGATGTTTTAAATTAAATAAACCAATAATTTTATTAAGAGATCAGCCTTCAGTATGGACATTCAACATCAAGATTCAAAACGCGGCGGTGTATTTTTTATGGAGGAAGATGGTCGACGTCTTGCTGAAATTACATATCAGTGGCAAGAAGCATCGACCATCGTGGCTGATCATACCTGGGTAGATAATTCCTTACGCGGTCAAGGCGTAGCACGCAAAATGCTGGATGTACTGGTCGACTTTGCCCGCAAGAATAGCTTAAAAATTATTCCCCAGTGTTCCTATGTAGATGTCATGTTTAAACGTGATCGCAGCCTACAGGATGTGGCAGCTGCTATTTAGCAATTGAATTAAACTTATCCAAGATAGAGATATGTTGTAATTTGCCCTTAAGTACAGGTACAGAAATACGCTGCAGCAGGTTATATACGCCATAACCTGCCATCAGGCCTATGCTGTTCCATAATACTTCTTCATATTTGCCTAACAGCGTAAGTATTCCCATCATCAGGCTTACACTGATATAAAAAAACATACGACGGCGAACAAACTGTAAAAGCGTCCAGCCTACAAAAACTGAACTGAGCAGAATGTTGGTCTCGGTCGTCAAGGCCATCTCATTCAACATAATTAAAAGCATAAAACATATACACAACAACGCTACAGTGAAAATCAGATCTTTTAACATCAGGTTTCACTCCTTCATCATTATCGCTATATATCTGAAATCATTGATTTCCTCTCAGGAGGTAATTGTTAGAAGTTTTCTTTGGAAAAGCAAACCTAAAACAATGTAAGCAAAAACGGATATTTGCTTAAAAAATGATCGACTTAAATTAAAATAATTGATTAAATTATGCTTTTAATTCTTTCTTCAGTGAGATGACCTTATGCTACAGCTTTGCTACGCCAGTGAACGGATAGAATCTGAACAAGAGTTATTACAGGATCTTAGCGATATATTATCTGTAGCGAGAAAATTTAATAAAGCTCATCAGATTAACGGGGTTTTATATTATTCCCACGGCAAGTTTTTTCAATGTCTAGAAGGTGAAGCAGAGGCGGTAGAAAATCTGTTTCAGAGCATTTGCCGTGATCCACGCCATCATCAGGTGCTTCGCTTTCAGGATGCAACGGTAGAACGTCCACATTTCTCGGAATGGTCGATGAAATATGTCCATAAACATAGTGAAATTTCTTCTTTATTTTCACGTTTCGGTTTAGGCCAGTTTGAACCTCATGCACTGCAACAGGAACAGCTGGGCGGATTCCTGGAACTGCTCTATCGTCTGGATGAAAATCAGGCCAATCTTGCTTCTCCTCAAGGTTATAAACAGCGTGGTTATATTCCCTATTTTTAATTGATGCTAAAAAATAAAAAAGTCCGCATAGCGGACTTTTTTGCTGCCGATAATGATCTAAGTCATTTCAATCATGACCTTTAAAGCCTTTTCGTCAGAAGCATGTTTAAACACATCATAAGCCTTTTCAAATTCAGCAAACTTAAAGTGATGGGTGGCCAGTTTTTCCAGTGGTAACTTGCCGGAACAGCAGGTCTTGAGCAGCATACCGGTGGTATTGGTATTGACCAGACCTGTGGTAATGGTCAGGTTTTTAATCCAGAGTTTATTCAGTTCAAAATTGACGGATTTGCCATGTACACCGACATTGGCCAGATGGCCGCCTTCTTTCACAATGTGCTGGCAAATATTCCAGGTGGCTTCCAAGCCCACCGCTTCAATAGCACAGTCCACCCCTCGCCCATCAGTGAGTTCCAGTACACGTTGAATAGCATCCTCATTGGCTGAATTCACGGTATGGGTGGCCCCGACAGTTTTGGCAAATTCCAGCCGGTTATCATCGACATCGACCATGATGATATTGGCTGGAGAATAAAACTGGGCAGTGAGCAAGGCACTCATGCCAATCGGGCCGGCACCGACAATCGCTACATTGTCTCCCGGTTTGACCTGACCATATTGCACACCAATTTCATGGGAGGTCGGCAAAATATCGGAAAGAAAGACCGCAACATCTTCATTCAGACCTTCTGGTAGGTGATAGAGAGAAGTATCGGCAAATGGGGTTCGGACATATTCGGCATGAGTGCCGTCAATCATATAGCCCATGATCCAGCCACCCTCGTTTCTACAATGGGCATACAGCTGTTTCTGACAGTTTTCGCAGGTGCCGCAGCGGCTGACACAGGAAATAATCACCCGATCACCTTTTTTAAAGTTTTGAACTGCAGAACCAACTTCTTCCACAATACCAATACCTTCATGACCGAGAATCCGGCCATTAAAGCTGCCGGTTTTTTCTTTTGCGACCTCTTCAATTTCGGGGTTTTTACCTTTCCAGATCCCGAGGTCGGTACCACAAATGGTGACTTTGCTAAGTTTGATAATGGCATCAGTAGGTTGCAGAATTTGGGGAATAGGACGTTCTTCAAAACGAATATCATTGGCGCCGTAATACACCATGGCTTTCATTGTTGTCATGACAGATCTCCTAAGGAAATGAGGGTCTGAACAAGAGAGGTAAAGCTATTTTTTTGCTGCCTTTACAGCCTGGAAAATCATCAGGAGGGTGAAGGATAAAAGAGGATCGAAATACTGTTGTTCTTATTGATTGTGCCTAGGGCACTCAAAGACTGCAATGAGTCTTATATCCAGATTGCAACAAAAGATAATGAAAAGAAAAAAGATAAATTTTAGCTGTTTTAATAGTGAAATAAGAAAGTTGATTTGAACTTGAATGAAGTTTAATTTTCTTAAAAAAGATAGAAAGCGAATTTAATGTTTAAAATAAAAAAGCCCGCTATTACGGGCTTTTTCATATAAATCTTTAAGCTTTTAAAGCACTAATCAGTTTTTGATGCAGACCACCAAAACCGCCATTGGACATGATTACTACAGCGTCGCCCTCACCTGCTTCAGCCACTACAGTCTGGATAATCTCATCCAGAGTACGTGCGACTACAGCTTTATTTGGTGCAGCGTCAATCACCGGTTGCAGATCCCAATCCAGGCCTTCAGGTTGATACCAGATCACTTCATCGGCCAGACGCGCGGAATGTGCCAACCCATCTTTATGGCTGCCCATACGCATGGTATTGGAACGTGGTTCAATAATCGCCCACAGTTTACGTTCACCGAGACGCTTGCGTGCGCCGTCGAGCGTAGTATCAATTGCAGTCGGGTGATGGGCAAAGTCATCATAGACTTCAATGCCGCGTACAGTGTCCAGCAGTTCCATACGGCGCTTAACACCGCCAAAGTTTGAAAGTGCTTCACAAGCCGTTTCAATAGAGACACCGACATGTTCAGCAGCGGCAATGGTGGCCAAGGCATTCGCCACCGAATGCTGCCCGGTCATATTCCACTGTACTTCGCCTTTGACTACGCCCTGTTGCAGGACTTTGAAATGCGAACCATCTGCTGACAATTGTTCAGCATAAAGCTCAGATTTTTCATTGGCATCTAAAGAAGTACGAACCACAGGTGTCCAGCAGCCCTGCTCTAGCACTTCATCAATATTCGTTTCAGTAATTGGCGCAATAATACGGCCTTCACTTGGAATGGTACGCACTAAATGGTGGAACTGTTTCTGGATTGCTGCCAGATCATCAAAGATATCGGCATGGTCAAATTCCAGATTGTTCAGAATTGCCGTCTTAGGATGGTAATGCACGAATTTAGAACGCTTGTCGAAGAAAGCAGAATCGTATTCATCGGCTTCAACACAGAAGTATTTACCGCCACCTAAGCGCGCACTTTCAGAAAAGCCAAGCGGTACACCGCCAATCAGGAAGCCAGGTTCTAAACCGGCCTGATCCAGTACCCATGCCAGCATGGTGGTGGTTGTGGTTTTACCATGCGTACCGGCTACACCTAAAACGTGTTTACCTTGTAGCACATGATCTGCCAGGAACTGCGGACCTGAAATATAAGGCAGGCCTTCATTCAGCATATATTCTACAGCATCAATACCACGTTTCATGGCATTGCCGACAATGATCAGATCCGGATGCGGCTGTAAATGGCTGCGGTCGTAGCCCTGCATTAAAGTAATGCCTGCATTTTCCAGCTGGGTCGACATCGGTGGATAAACGTTTTGATCCGATCCTGTCACCTTATGGCCTAGATCACGTGCCAGTAATGCCAGTGAACCCATAAAGGTGCCACAAATACCCAAAATATGCAGATGCATCTACTTCACTCCATTTTGCCTGACACATCACTTTGTACTGGTGCTGTTGCCATGATTTATTCGATTTGCAAGCAACGATAGCAAGGCTTTGACCGAAAAGATAGTCAAAGTTCAAGCATTCCTGCGGGATTTTTTAAATCCTGTTTCACAGACAAATTCAGGGAAATTTTCAAGCTTCCGGAATATCTTTTGGCAAAATAAATCGTAAAATAAGCCCGAACTTTTTGCAGAGTGCATGCAGATGCTACCGGCTCTATTTCTTCTGGTGATTGCCAACTGTTTTATGACCTTGGCCTGGTACGGACATCTCAAATTCCTGCCGCATGATGCACCGCTGTGGCAGGCGATTTTATTTAGCTGGGCCATTGCCTTGTTTGAATATAGCCTGATGATTCCAGCGACCAAATTATTAGCCCAACAGGGACTGGCGGTGGGTCAAATGAAGATTACTCAGGAAGTCGTCACTCTACTGGTCTTTGTTCCCTTTATGATCTTCCTGTTCAAACAGCCGTTTAAACTGGATTATTTATGGGCAGCGCTATGTCTCTGTGGCTGTGTCTATTTTGTATTCCGCAGTTCCTGAAATCATCTACTAGCCACTACTTCCCTATTTTTATTCCAGTTTTTAAGAATCCAATAAAAAAATAAGAAAAATCGAGCCTTGCTTTGACCGTTAAATTTTATGAAGCTGAAAAATCAGTCTATAATATGCATTCCTATTCAAGCTTGGCTCTCTCGTCGAGATTTATCTTTCTTACTTTAATCTCTGGAAAATTTGCAATGAATGCGGCTGCTGCACAAGATACTCCTCTCGTAGGTATTATCATGGGTTCTCAATCAGATTGGGCAACTCTCGAACACACTGCCAAAATGCTCAAGCAGCTTGGTGTCCCATTTGAAGCCGAAGTCGTTTCCGCACACCGTACCCCGGACCGTCTGTTTGAATATGCTGAACAAGCGCGTGATCGTGGTATTCAGGTGATTATTGCCGGTGCAGGTGGTGCAGCGCATTTACCAGGTATGTGTGCAGCCAAAACTGATCTGCCAGTACTGGGTGTACCCGTCAAATCTTCGATCTTAAATGGTGTCGATTCATTGCTTTCTATCGTGCAAATGCCAGCGGGTATCGCCGTAGGAACATTGGCGATCGGTCCTGCCGGTGCAACCAATGCAGCCATTATGGCAGCACAGATTTTAGGTTTAACCCGTCCAGAGATCGCAAAAAATGTCGCAGATTTCCGCGCGGCACAAACCGAGAAAGTCGCAAGTAACAATATTCCAGGTCAAATGTAAGTCCAAGCTTAATACGGGATCAAACACAATGGATAAAACCATCGGTATTTTTGGTGGCGGCCAGTTAGGTCGGATGATGGCACAAGCCGCACTACCTCTAAATATTCAATGTACGTTCTTTGAAGCCAATACGGACTGCCCTTCTGCGGCTTTGGGTCCGGTTTTCTCAACAAAAGCTGTAAATGGCTTGCAGGATTTCATCAATAGTGCAGATGTCTTCAGCCTGGAGTTTGAAAATACACCCCTAGCTGATGTCGACGTTTTAACGCAAAACAAAGATCTGCATCCGCCTCGTCAGGCATTAGCCATTGCACAGCATCGTCTGTCTGAAAAGGCACTATTTGATGAACTGGAAATTCCGGTTGCACCATATAAAGCGGTGACTTCAGTCGAAAGCTTGCAGGCGGCCGTTGCTGAGCTTGGCTTACCGATCGTGCTAAAAACCTCTCGTGGTGGTTATGACGGCAAAGGCCAGTTCGTTCTACGTTCAGCAGATCAGATTGATCAGGCCTGGGCGGAACTCGGCCCTGCTGGTGAATTGATTGCCGAAAGTTTTGTGACTTTCTCGCGTGAAGTATCCATCATTGCGGTACGTGGTCAAAATGGTGATGTCAAAACCTGGCCATTGGCTGAAAATCATCACCATAACGGCATCCTGTCGCATTCCATCGTTCCGGCACCCAATAGTGCGGATCTGCAGCCAGTCGCGCAGGATTACATCACTCGCCTGCTCAATCACTTGAATTATGTGGGTGTCTTGACCCTTGAGCTGTTTGTGACAGACAAAGGCCTGTATGCCAATGAAATGGCACCACGTGTGCATAACTCAGGTCACTGGTCGATTGAAGGCGCTGTCTGCTCGCAGTTTGAAAACCATATTCGTGCGGTCGCAGGTCTGCCACTGGGTTCAACTGAAGTGGTGCGTCCAACCGTGATGGTGAACATTATCGGTCAGCATCCCAAATCTGAAGATGTCCTGACTTTAGAAGGCGCACACCTGCATTTGTACAATAAAACAGAACGTGAAGGTCGCAAGATTGGTCACATCACTTTGATGCCCACAGACAGCGCTCAGCTGACCACTTTATGCCGTCAACTGGCGAAGATTTTACCGAATCCATTGGCATTGAGCGAAGATATGACCATCTAAGCTTTAAGCTGCTGATAAAAAAAGCGATCACTTCGGTGATCGCTTTTTTATTTGTCCAGATTCAGGCATGATTGCGCCTCTTTAAAAATCCCCTGCCATTGGTCGGATCATTTTTAAAATCAATTGCTTATAAACTGATCAATTGAGTATAAATATAATAATTTAATTCGCTGCTATTTTGGGCTGAATTCTGGGTTATTCACTTGTGGATAAACTTAATATTGAGTTTGAATTTAAAACTGGAAATAGATTTTGAATTTAAATTCATAAAAATAAATTCAAATTTAAAAATGAACTTTGAATTTAAACTTCGCTGCTTAAATTTAAATTCAAAAATATGAATTCAAATTTAAAAGCTGATCAATGAATTCAAAGTTCTGAATTTAAATATAGTTACTTCTAATAAAAATGAATTTAAAATAGAAATACTATATACCAGAAGCCTTTGGCTGATTGAGCAGTCCTAATCTAAAGACAAGTTATCCACAATAAATTTTTAAATTCAAAAGTAATTTCCTGAGTTTTGAATTTAAATTTAAAAAATGAGCCTGATTTGAATTTAAAATGGACTTGTGGATAAGTTTTTAAATGGCGGATTCAAGCGGCAAGTGCAACAGTATAAAAACCAGCCATAACTTCACTCGGTGTATACCAACCTAGTGTTTTTCTAGGACGATGGTTGAGTGCAAATTCTATCTGCTCTATTTGTTCGTTTGA
>NZ_VOZV01000029.1:0-43094 GCF_013419565.1 Acinetobacter sp. YH12072
GCGCGGTTTTAGAAGGAGTTGTAATTTTTCAAAAAAGATTGAAAACCATTTTAAAGCTTTCGACTTAACCTTTTTTTACATCAATAATGGCTTCATTTAATGTCAGCATACTTTTTGAAACACCACCTGATATTGAAATGATTAATTCCTTTTCATCAATCAGCCAGTTAATACCCTCACTACGCCATAGGCGGGTCAGAAAGTCATAATCACTTTCATTGGACTGTATGACCAATGGCCGTACATCATATTCACGATTTAGTCCGGAAAGATCCAAACTTAAACTTTGCGCAAATAAGCCACTTCGCTTTTGCCATTCAGCAAACAAAATTTCACTGATTTCTTTGACACTTTTATTCAAAAACACACGACTATTACGGCGTTTATGCCAAAGTGAAGTCGCATCTTCGAGAGTCAGCTGATAGACACTTAAAGCACCATCGCTATGCCCCTGTTTAGCTGCGGTAATGATACCTGTAGTCCGGAAAAGCTCACCTTGATCAGTGACCTGATCAACAGCAACCTGACAGCCAATAAACTGTTTTAAAGCAATATAGGGATGAGTGGATAGACAAAGTAATTCAGCATGTAGCCCCTCATTGATCCAGTGCCTGCCTTCAATACGCTGAATCAGAACCTGAGAATTTAAAATTTCATTGGAAAATCGGAGATGAAGTGCACGCTTCTGTGAGCTTAGACCCAAGCCTTCAAGCTCCGTATAAATACTCTGTAGCATTTTATAATTATTATTTGAGGTTATTTTTATCGCACTGATTTTAGGGAATAAGCTTAGAACAATCCATCTTGGTATTTATTTCACATGAATTAACCACGAATAGCCTTAACCTGACCTTATATCCTCTATGCTTATGAAATAGAAGATGTATTCTGTTTCAACCTTTTCAATTTTTCTGATTATTTGCCGATTCACTTACTGCTACACTGAAAGCCGAATACTTTATATCTCCTACATCATCCTCGATTACAGGATAAGCCAGAGGCCAAGGACATGCTTGAGTTACATTCTAAACTTCCCAATCTGGGCGTTACTATTTTTAGTACTATGTCGGCCTTGGCACAAAAACTCGGAGCAATTAACCTGTCACAAGGTTTTCCAGATTTTCCTGCTCCACCGCAATTGATTGAAGCCCTCAGTCGGGCGGCTGAAAATGGTTTTAATCAATATGCACCGGGTGATGGTTTACCAGTATTACGTGGGCTGGTCGCTGATCTTTATCAGCATCGTGACCAGCTCATTCTAGACCCGGTAGATGAAATCACCATTACTCCTGGCGCAACGATTGCAATCTTCTGTGCAATTCAGGCAACGGTACGAACAGGTGAAGAAGTCATTATTTTTGATCCCAGTTATGACAGCTATGCGCCAAGCGTGAAGCTGGTCGGTGCCAAACCGGTACATATCGCTCTGGCATATCCTGGTTTTTCTGTGGACTGGAATCAGGTCAAAGATGCAATCAATGACCGTACCCGCATGATTGTAGTGAATACACCGCATAATCCCACCGGAACGGTATGGACAGAGCAAGACTGGCAACAGCTGATTGAACTGATTCGTGATCGCAATATTGTAGTTCTGTCTGATGAAGTTTATGAACATCTGGTATTTGATGAAGTTCGTCATCATTCTGCAGCATCATTTCCGGAACTCCGTGAACGCAGTTTTGTGATTGGTTCTTTTGGTAAAACCTTTCATGTGACCGGCTGGAAAACTGGTTTCTGTGTTGCACCGCCAGCCTTAATGCAGATGTTCAGACAGATTTACCAGTTTGTCAGCTTCTGTGGTGTAACGCCAATTCAGGTGGCTTTGACTGAATATATGCAGCTACATTCTGAACATATCCATGAGCTGTCCGGTTTTTATCAGGCCAAACGGGATTTGTTTAATCATGCACTGACAGACTCCCGTTTTCACTGGACGCCATCACAAGGCACCTATTTCCAGAATCTGGATTACAGTGAAATTCGTCCTGATCTGGATGCACTGTCGATGTGCCATTATCTGGCGAAACAACACGGTGTTGTGGCGATTCCGGTATCAGCGTTTTATCAGGAGCCGCCTAAAGATTTACACTTATTACGCTTCTGCTTTGCCAAAAAAGATGAAACCTTGATAGAAGCGGCACAGATTCTTTCCAAAGTTTAAAAAAATAGACTTATTGGTTACTGAAAAGCTAAGGCGTTCTTGATGCGGATCATGGATAATTTAGTCCTGATAAATATATGAAAAATCAAGAACAGGATGTCATATGGCACAGCAAGCATTGGTTCACCAGCAGAATTTATGGAAAACATTTTTTATTTTCCTGTTACCGCTGGTCGTTACCAACATCCTGCAAAGCCTGTCCGGTACGATTAATACTGTTTTTGTCGGGCAAATGCTCGGCGTGCAAGCAATTGCCGCTGTGGCAGTATTTTTCCCGATTCTGTTCTGTCTGATGGCTTTTGTGATTGGTCTCTCTGCAGGTTCTACGGTTCTGGTAGGACAAGCTTGGGGTGCCAGAAACCTGGAAAAAGTGCGCTGTGTAGTTGGCTCTACCCTGTTTATGACACTGATTGGTGGCAGCCTGATTGCCCTATTGGGTGTATTTTTTGCTGAAAATATCCTGCAACTCTTGAGTACAGATCCGGATGTGATGCACCTGTCTTTGCCTTATGTGCAATGGATGCTGGCCGGTAGTCCTCTGATTTTTATTTATATTATTTATACTTCAATTTTACGCGGGGTTGGAGACAGTACTACGCCACTGTTTGCCTCTGCCCTAACGATTGGTGTGGGCTTGGTAGTGACACCGGTCCTGATCGCGGGTTATTTTGGTTTTCCTAAGATGGGGGTCATCTCTCCAGCAATTGCAACCATTCTGGGCAACTTGGCTGTTCTGTTATTTCTCATTCTCTATTTAAATTATAAGCGTCATCCTCTAAGACCAGACTGGGCGTTGATCAAAGATATCCGTCATCAGCCCCAGCTCAGCAAGATTATCCTGCGCTTAGGTATTCCAACCGGGGTTCAAATGGTCACAACTTCAGTCGCTGGTCTGGTCATTGTAAGTCTGGTCAACCGTTATGGTGCAGAAGCGACGGCGGCCTATGGTGCCGTGAATCAGGTGCTGAATTATATTCAGTTCCCTGCCCTTTCTATTGCCATTGCGGCTTCCGTCTTTGGGGCACAGGCCATTGGTGCTGGTAAAAATGATTTGCTCAATAAAGTGACCCGAACTGCCTTAAGTATGAATATCTTGTTCACAGGTAGTCTGGTGATTCTGGCTTATCTGTTTTCTAAATATCTGATGGCACTATTTATCACTGATCCGCAGGTCGTGGTATTGGGTCAGCAACTTCTCTTCATTGTCCTATGGTCGATTTTGTTCTTTGGTGCTAGTGCAATTTTTGCTTCGATCATGCGGGCCAGTGGCACAGTAACAATCCCTATGTTGATCAATATCATTGCCATTATTGGAATTGAAGTACCGGCTGCCTATATGTTCAGCCGCTGGTGGGGTTTACAAGGGATCTGGTATGGCTATGCCCTTGCCTTTGTCTGTCTTTGTATTATGCAAGGCTTGTATTACCAGTTTATCTGGAAGAAAAAGACCATCGAGGCACTGGTTTAATCTTCCGGCCTGAACTACTGGATAAACCTTAGTAAACCACCTCTAAAGAGCGTATTTCCTGCTTAATCCATATTTTTTATATGGATTCATTTTTATTATATTTTTCAGGCATGAAGATCCTTGTTATAAGCAGTGTATTGTATAAAAACACAAGGTCTTCTCATGGCTAAACGACAAATTAAACTGGGTGCTTTTATTCCAACGACTTCGCAACATGCGGCAGGTTGGCGCCATCCTGAATCTCGTCCTCAGGATCATTTAAGCATTGATTATGCGATTGAATTAGCAAAAACTGCTGAACGCGGCCTGTTTGATGCCTATTTCCTTGCAGATGGTCTGGCAGTCAACTGGAGTCATGGCGCTTCCAAACATAATAAGAATGTCGGTTATAGCGATAAAGTCGTGGGCTTTGAACCAGTCACCTTATTCGCAGCGATTTCAGCCGTCACCCAAAATATTGGTTTTATTGCCACTGCTTCTACCACCTATGAAGAACCGTATCTGTTGGCACGAAAATATGCCTCTTTAGACCATATCAGTAAGGGTCGTGCCGCCTGGAATGTTGTCACCACCATATCTGCTGAAACCGCGCGGAACTTTGGTTTTAGTGCACATCCGGATGCCAAAGTCCGTTATGAGCGCGCGGATGAATTTATTGAAGTTGTACAGAAGCTCTGGGATTCATGGGAAAATGATGCATTCCTCTATGACAAAGAAAGCGGTCATTTCTTTGAGGCATCTAAACAGCACGAACCGCTACATAGCGGCAAATATTTTAATGTCCAGGGTGCACTGAATGTCTCTCGTCCGCCACAAGGCTATCCAGTGATTGTCCAGGCAGGTCAGTCTGAAGATGGACGTGAGCTGGCCGCCAAATATGCCGAAGTGATTTTTACTGCCCAGCAAAGCCTGTCTGATGCCCAAGCCTTCTATCGTGATGTCAAAAGTCGTCTGGCTAAATATGGCCGTCATCCGGATGATTTAAAAGTAATGCCGGGGGTCTCTGTCTTTGTAGCTAAAACAGAACAGGAAGCCAAAGAAAAATATGAATTACTGAACAGTCTGATTCATCCAGATGTCGGTTTGGGCTTACTGTCTGGTCTGGCAGGGGATATTGATCTTTCAAACTATGATTTGGATGCTCCATTTCCTCTCGAAGATATTGAGATCAAGTCTAGCCGTCAGCAAATGATGTTTGAAATTGCAGCGAAGCATCACTTCAGCATTCGCCAGCTATATGAATATATTGCCTCTGCTCGTGGTCACTGGACGCTGATCGGGACACCTGAACAGGTAGTCGACCAGCTACAGGAATGGTTCGAAAATGAAGCGGCTGATGGTTTTAATGTCTTGCCACCAACGACACCTGCCGGTCTGAATGACTTTGTCGATTTCATCGTACCCGAGCTACAACGCCGTGGCCTGTTCCGGACCGAATATGAAGGCACAACTCTACGTGAAAACTTAGGATTGAAACATCCAGAAAATCAGTATGTGATTGCGCAACAAAATACTGCAGTTGCCTCTTAAACCATCCATTATAAAAAATGCCCGATAGGGCATTTTTTATTTCTTTAAGTTAAGCACTGGGGTAATTGGTGCTAGTGGAAATGACAAATATGGGCGAGGTTTATTGCTGTTGATCTCTGTATAACTTGAAACGAATGAAGCCCCTAGCCTACCAGCAAAACTGACCAGAGCCTGTGAGTAGCGGCTGTTGATCCTTCACGATTGAAAAATTTAATGCTTTTAGAATTTCTTTTTTCAACTGCTGTAGTCGCGTATTCTGGCGCTTACGTGGATAAGATAAGGGTACTTTTAAAACCTGTTCGATTCGCCCAGGATTAGCCTGCATCAAGACTACTGAATTGCTCAGCAATATCTTGGGTTGCTAAAATCACGGTAATTTTTTTGGTTTTCCAGATTCGCTGTAATTCTTCATGCAGATGATGACGCATCAGCGCGTCCAGTCCAGCAAAAGGATCATCTAATAATAATATATCCGGTTGAGTAACCAGGCTTTTGGCAATGGCCACTTTCAGATTCATGCCAGCAGACAAGTGCGATGGATAAGCATCCTTAAATGGTGTCAGTTGCAGCAATTCCAGCTGTTCCTGAATTCTTCGGTTTTCCTCTTCTTTGCTTAAAGGGATTTGATGTAAGGCCATGCGGATATTTTCCGTCACACTGAGCCAGTTAAACAGTCGATGATCCTGATAGACAATACTGAGATTTGGAAGATGTTCAGCTGGCTGTTTCCCCTGAATCAGAATCTGGCCCTGCTGATGCTGTTCCAAGCCCATCAGTAAGCGTAACAATGTGGATTTACCGCAGCCAGCATACCCTACCACACTGACAAAATCACCTGCATGAATATCTAGATTAATATCTTCGAGGACTTGGGTCTGCTGATCTGGTGCGGTGCTATAACTTTTATATAAATTTTGAATCGTGATTCTACATTGAGATTGCTCCGTCATTTTTCCTCACCTTTTGCTGCAATACATATTTAATGATTGTTCTAGACTGGATCTATCCTGTTTATGAACTTGGATAAATTTCTGTCTCTTTTAGATCTGCTGAAAATAGGACTCTTTTGACTATAAAAGAGTTTAGGGTAAGGAGTTATCTTGATTTTTTATTTGGTTATCAAAAGCATGTATAGATTTTAATAGTTAGATATAAAATTATATATTTCAATAACTTAAAATTTTTTTCTTCTAGAAAACGTTATTTAAAATATTCCGAACAACCAAATCGCAACAATGCTTAGGGCAATAAAAAACCCGCGAATGCGGGTATTCAAATGGCTCTGCTTACCAGGCCAATTTATACTGTTCCAGTTCATGCGGCACAAGCTCGACCTGATCCTGGAAGTCAAGCAAGATGTCATTTTTAATGGCCGCCAGACGGTAGTCTTCACGTTTACGCGGACGTTCCAGATCCACTTTCACAATACGTTTGATTCGTCCCGGATGGGGTTGCATTACCACTACGCGATCACCTAACAATACCGCCTCTTCTACATCATGGGTGACCAGAATAGAGGTGATCTTTTCCGACTGCCAGATCCGCTGTAATTCCTGTTGCAAGTTGGCCCGAGTCAAGGCATCCAAGGCACCAAAAGGTTCATCCAGTAATAAAATTTGTGGACGATTCACCAGACTACGCGCAATTGCCACACGCTGGCTCATCCCCCCAGACAGCTGACTTGGATAGGCAGTTTTAAACTGGCTCAATTGCACCAGTTCCAGATGATAATCAATGAGTTCCTGCTTTTCGGCTTTGCTCAGGCCTGATTTTTCCAGCGCTAAAGCCACATTCTGCTCGACACTCAGCCAAGGGAACAAACGGTGATCCTGAAACACAATACCGCGATCCAGACTGGTGCCCTGAATCGGTTTGCCATCAATCAAAATACTGCCTTGAAACTCGGCATCAAGGCCCACCAAAAGCCGCAATAAGGTTGATTTACCACAGCCACTATTACCGACAATACTAATGAACTCGCCTGGCTGGATATTCAAATTAATCTGATCTAATACCTGCAACTCTTCCCCATCTTTAGGGAAGAACTTGTCGAGTTTCTGGATCTCGACATGACCCTTAATATTCACCTGTTGATTCATGTTGTTATCTCACATCTTTTATTTATTGGCCGCCTGACGCCAGCGTAAGTTATAGTTTTCAAAGAATTGTGCTGCCTTGGAAAATAACAGCCCGACAATCGCAATAATGGCCATGCCATATAGCACCACTTCCATCTGGAACAGGTTCTGTCCGTCCATGATTGGATTGACCACGCCAACCGAGGACACAAAAAAATACTCCGCGCCCACAGTCGCCACCCATGAAAATACCAGCGCAATATTCAAACCGGCAAAAATACTTGGGGCTGCTGCGGGTAAAATCACTTTAAAAAAAGTACGTACCGGACTGAGCTGGAAGATCTGCGCCACTTCTTTAATTTTGACCGGCACATTCTTGACCCCGTCATAGGTATTAAAGAACACCGGATAGAACACCACTAAGGCAATAAAAATCACTTTTGAAACTTCACCGTGTCCAAACCACATGATCATCAGTGGAATCCAGGCAAATACAGCCACGTGTTTAATGGCATTCAGTGTTGGAGAAAAGATTCGATCCAGCCAGACATTTAGACCCAGGGCCAAACCCAGCACTGCACCCATCACTCCACCGGCAATAAACCCTGCCGTGTTGCGAAGTAGGCTGGCGATAATGTTTTCTGTCACCTCGCCTGCCTGCCAGCTTTCTACAAAGGCTTGCCATACAGCAGCTGGCGGTGCCAGCAAAGCAGGATCAACCCATTGTTTTGCGGTCACGATCAACCAGGCAACCCACAGAACCGAAGGAATGACCCAGCCGCGATAATCTATTTTTTTCATGACATTTTCCCTATCTAGCCTGATCCCAACCACGGAACTGTTTTTGTATGAGGCGGATAATGACGTCAAAGCCAAATCCCACCAGTCCAATCACCACTACAGTTGCCATCACCACATCGAGCTGGAAAATCTGACGGCCATAGACCATCACATAGCCGATCCCTTCACTCGAAGCTAGCAGTTCTACTGCAACCAGAGCGCCCCATGAACTTGCCAGAGATAAACGCAGACCACCGATAAAACTGATAAAAGCACCCGGCAGAACCACATTTTTAAATCTGGACCAGGTGCTCAACTGATAAACTTCCGCGACTTCGGTCAATTGCTGTGAAATATTGCGCACGCCTTTAAATACATTGATGGTCATCGGTACCAGCGCGGCTTTAGCAATCAGAATAATCTTGAGGGCTTCATCAATCCCGACCAGTAAAATTAACAGTGGAATCCAGCCAATCACAGGTACCAGATTAATGGCTTTGAATGTGGGCCAGATATAGGCTTCTGCTCGACGCGATAGTCCCATGGTCAGACCTAAGACCAGTGCCAGTACAATGCCGGCACTGAACCCATAGCCAATTCGGCTCAGACTGACACTCAAATTGCTCCACAGTTCGCCAGTTTGATACAGATCTTTCAGGGCCACCCAGACCAGTTCAGGTGCAGGAAGCAATAAAGGATTCACCCAGTTCCGTTCTACCGACACATACCACAGATAGAGCAACGCGATGGGGAAAATTGCTCCGATTCCCCATATGAACACCTGATTCTGTTTAAAAAAATTCAGAATACTTTTTCGGTTCAATCTGGATGCAGCATTGTCCTGTGTCGGTGTCTTGGCTGTTTCAAGCTCGATTTCCTGTAACATCACTCAACCTCCTCAAGGGCATGATGGTTATTGCCCATTGGCATTGAGAGGTTTCCAATAATTCTGTAAATTCAGTGTTTTTAGAGCATTATTGACATACTTCGGCTCAATCCATTTATCCACATCGACATTACCGCGAATCAGTTTCAAATCTTGACCCGCTTTAAGCTTCTGCTTAATGAGTGACACGTTATAGGCATCAAAAATCGGGGCACTATGACGTTTCAGATCTACCCCAATATGGGCTTTATTGATGTTGCTATACGATATTCCAGATTTTGCCCAGAGTTTAAACAGGGCATCTTTATTAGCGGGCTTGCTTTCCCAAGCCGCTTGTTTGACCAAAACATTCACTACACGCTGAACCACTTCAGGATATTTTTGCTCAAACTTGGAATTCACCAGTACATAGCCTGAGGTTTTATAGAGATCAGGTTCATTTTTGGTACTATAAATAATCTTGGCAATACCGCGATCGACTACAGGAAAAATATAGCTACTGCTCCAGATTGCATCAATATCACCACTGGCTAAAGCGGAATACGCCACTGGGCCATCCATGTTGACAAAACGGAAGTCTTTCTCACTGAATCCGTATTTTTTGACCACATTAATAATCGATAAATGCAGATTGGTTCCTTTAAAGAAGCCTATTCGTTTCCCTTTTAAATCAGCAATCGATTTAGCCGGAGAACCCGGTGCTACCACCAGATAAGTATTATCCTGTGAGCCAGCCATGGCGACCAGTTTAGTGTCCAGACGACTGGCTTTGCCAATCAGTCCAGGCAAATCACCAATCCAGGTAATATCGACCAGACCATTCGCATAAGATTCATTAATCGCAGGACCCGCTCCTTTAAAGTTATTCCATTGTACTTTGATGCCATCTTTCTGGAATTCTTTTTCAAATAAACCCAAGGTCTGTGCAGTCGCATAGTAATTACCATAACCTACAGGGCGATTACCTGTACCGACCATCGGCGAAGCAAAACGGATCACGCTGGGTTTCGCCTCTGCGGCAGAGGTCTGAATCGCTGGCAGCAGTGTTGCTGTAGAGAGAAGGCCAGCAAATAATACTTTTGACCATTTAAACATGTGAAAATTCCTCAAAATATAAAATTAGAATCCGTACTGGAATTGTGCGACCAGTTCGTTATAGCTCTTGTTTGTAATGTCGTTGTTGACATGGTTCAGGTTGATCTGAAACTTGGTGGTTTCCGCAAAGAATGCATTCAGGCCCAGACTGTGAATATCAACCGTTTGATCGGCTAAATTCTTGTCACGATCAATGGTGTCGTAGCGATAGAAGGCCTGGTAAGACTTTGGCCACCAGTCGTCATAACGGCCCTGATTACGGAATCCTTTGACAAACTGCTCACCAAAGTTCCAGAATAAGGTACCTGTGTGCGACTCACTTTCACGCTTATAGGTCTGTGCAGTTTGTGAAATGTAGGTGTCATCTTCACCTTGTACATATTCATAGGTCACACCGAATGGATGGTGGTTATAGTAAATATCGAAGCCTTTACGCAGCACATCGCCTTTACCAGCAAAGGCCGCACTAGTTCCATCAATTTCAAATAGATTGCTCTTGCCTTGATACCAGGACAGACCAAAACTCAGTTCACGCAGCCATGAGTTATATTCAGCAGGCAAGGTATAACGCAAACGTCCAATAAAGTTTTTGTCATCATTATCATCCGATTTATTGGCTCCATTACCATTCACCAAGCCAAAGGCATAGCTGATCATTGGCGAGCGATAGTTATATCCATAGTCCACGGTTGGTAAGGCATCCCCACGTACAATCAAGCCGACTTCACGCAGTGCCAGTCCATAACCTAGGCCCGGCAAACTGAACAAGGCATTGTTAATGGTAGGTTTTAGGTCTTCAGTGGCCTGAACTTCCTGGCCAAATGGTAACAGTTGCTGACCTAAAGTAACGCTCAAGCGCCCCGTGTCGGCACTTAAGGTTGGCAATACGTGATAAGTCAGTTGCGCATCCAATAAGTTCAGATAACTGTTATTGGTTCCTGTCTGTGGAGAAGTACCAAAACGCAGATTGAAATCCAGGTTTTTGCCTTCTTCATAGTCTTTGTACAGATTGCCAATAAAACCAATTTGGACTGCACCTAAATCAAACGAAGAGTGGCGGTCTTGAACTGCCATCCCGGTATTGGTACCCGTAGGTGGAGTGCGCTGTGCTTCATCGATATAAGAAGCTTTGGCCTGCACGACTCCATTAATCAGCAGTTGACGTGTTGATAATGCCGTTTTGGTATCGCGGTCACGTTGTACCTGATATTTATAGTTTTCCAGATCGCTTTGCAGACCTTGCAACTCGGCACGTGTCACAAAGCTTTGGTCATCATCAGATTCAGTTTCTGCATCAGCAGATAGTTCAGCCTCATCAGCAGTAGTGGCTTCTGTAACGGCTTCGTTCTGATTCTGAATCTGCGCTAACTGGGTTTTTAATTGTTTTAATGACTGCTCGAGTTGACTGACCTGTTGTTGTAACTGACCTACCTCCGCATCTGCATGCGTTAAGCCAATACTCGCGCTCAGCAGAGTCAGTACCGTTGCCCCTTGTTTAAAATATTGCTTCATACAATCGACACACCTACAGTTTTGCCAGTGAAACATCAGTCGATTTGATCAGCACAATCACCTGACTTCCTACCTGCAAATCCAGCTCTTCTACAGAACGTGTCGTAATTACCGAAGTGAAAATACCCGAAGCAGTCACCACATCGACTTCAGAAACCACATCACCTTTTACAATTTCCTGAATAGTACCTTTTAACTGGTTACGCACATTAATAGATTGAATTGTCATTATTAATTCCTGTTGTTTTGGTTGGAATTAATATGCATGATTTTTAATATGCAGAAAAATAATATAAATAGATTTTGATATATTATTTTATAAAATCTAAAAATATTATTTTAAATCCATTTAATCTGATAATTTAAATATTCTTTGTCTTTAATCACGATATTTTCATATTGCCAATCCAGAATATTTTGACTCGCCAGATTCTTTATCTCTTTATTAATGGTTTGGCGTGAGGCAGAGAGTAAATCTGCTAAATCATGCTGGGAGATCTTGAGTTTAATTTCAGTTCCCAGAGGATGAGATCGACCATACTGAATCGAAAGGTCATGCAAAACCTTGCATACTTTTTGATGTAAATTAGCGACTTGCAGGAATTTGACCTGCTGGATCAGATATTGCATCCGATGGCTGAGAATATTTAAAGCATCCTGCTTTAAGTGATTGTTATCATTTATTTCTTCTATAAATATATGCTGTGGAATTTGCAGGACCTTGACCTGATTAAAAGCATAATAATCATAATCAATCACCTGTGTATTCAGGCATGGAAGCAGGTTAATCAGATGCTTTTCCGAGAAATAATTAAAGGCATGAAAACGACCCGATGGGCTTAAATATCCAATCTGGATAATCCCATCAAGCAATATATATAAAGCAGTATGGCAATTTTCTTTATTTAATATTAAATCACCTTTTTGATATTTTCGAATCGTTGAATATTTTAAAATATAATCCAGCTTATCCTCAGAGATATTTTTAAATATATTTTTTAATATGTCGTAATTTACATTATTTTTTGCAGTATGAACTTGCATAAAATGATCCACCCTATATTTTATTTAAATATTAGATGGATCATTAATGACTGGCGAATCATTTATTCTTGATTCTTTAGCTATTTATATGCAAAGTTTCCAATTGAATAAGAATTACTTATGAAACTTTTTCATAAATACCGTCTTCGCTGTTATAGCGGAAGTTGCTAATGTCCTGCTTGACATCTTTACGCAGTTCACGGCTTGGACGGTCATCCACACCGACTGGCACATCACCCTCTAAAGTTACACGGCGTACTACACGGTGCTGGTCACCATAATCATTAATCGCACGGTGTTGCGTTGCACGGTTATCCCAGATCGCCACATCACCTGCACTCCAGCGCCAGCTGACAATATTTTCCAGCTTCTCTACATAACTTTGGAACAGGTCGAATAAACGGCGTGATTCACTTGAGCTATAACCGACGAAGCTCTTAAAGAAATGGCCCAATAACAAGGTTTTTTCACCTGTTTCAGGATGAACGCGTACCAATGGATGTTCAGTTTCATATTCAGTTGAATTGAAATAATTTTTATATTTTTCCAAAGCTTCTTTTGGAACACTGACTTTTGCTGCATAGTCAAAGTTGTTGCTGTGAATCGCACGCAAGCTATCTGCCAGTGTTTTTAATTCTTCAGGTAAATCATTGTAGGCAGCGGTTGTATTTGCCCATACGGTATTACCACCCACTGCGGGTGCAACCACGCTACGAAGAATAGAAGCTTTTGGATAAGCATCAATAAAGCTGATGTCCGTATGCCAGCTGTCTGCACGTGCACCACGTGAATCAATTTCCAGAATATGTGCAGAGCCATCTTTTACCGGCACAGTCGGGTGATTTAACGGCGTGCCTAAACGTGCTGCAAAGGCTTCTTGGGCGACATCATCCAGATGTTGCTGATCTTTAAAGAAGATCGCTTTATGCTGCAATAATGCCTGATTGATTTCATTCACCACTTCATCAGCCAAATCTGCTGACAGTTTTACGCCCTGGATTTCAGCGCCAATACGGCCACCAATTGGTTGTACCTGGATGTGTTTATATTCATAAGCCATGATCATTTCCTCTATCTATAATTATGTCGACCTTCGGTCTGTAAAATCATCATGCCGAATCGGCTTATCTAACGCTGTCAATTTATTGACATTCTTATGCACCATTTTTGATTTATAAAATACTTTAGCTGCTTAAGTTTTCGGGCATAAAAAAACCCGCTTACGCGGGCTTTGATCAGGGTGTTTTAAGCTGACTTTTTCTTCTGCTTGCCGAGGCGGGTAGCTAAAGCCGTGACTTTCTGATAGCCAGTTGGCATAAGGCGCTGAATTAAATCAATCGCTTTGGCATCATTTCCAATCAGCAGACGGCGTTTATCTTTTTGTACCGCTTCCAGAATTTGACGGGCTGCTTCTTCCGGTGGGCAACGCAGCAGCTTATTGAAATTCTGTGCAGATTTTTCCGGATGCATTCCCAGACTACGGATACTGTCATTCATTTTTGCTGCAATGGCGATATTGGTACGGATTCCGCCTGGGTGTACACAGAGTGCGCTTACGCCGCAGTTTTCCATATCCAGTTCCTGACGCAAGGATTCGGTAAAACCACGCACGGCAAATTTAGTGGCATTATAAGCAGACTGGGTTGGCTGGGCAGTTAAACCGAACAGGCTGGAAATATTGATGACATGACCATCACCGGTTTTCTTGATTAAAGGCAGGAACTCTTTGGTGCCATAGACCACGCCCCAGAAGTTAATGCCGACGATCCATTCCAGCTCTTCATAGCTGGCGCCTTCTACGGTAGAACCGAGTGCCACACCAGCATTGTTAAAGATCATATTCACGCTGCCATGATCTTTCTCGACCTCAGCGGCCCAAGCGTGCATTTCTTCCAGATTAGCCACATTGACCTTTTTGGTTGTGACACGAACATCAGTACCTTGTAGCAGCTCAACAGTTTTAGCTAGACCCTGTTCATTCACATCACTGAGTGCTAAATGACAGCCCTGCTTTGCTAAAAGCACTGCAAGTTGCTGGCCGATACCTGAACCTGCGCCAGTAATGGCCGCGACCTTATTATTAAAATTTTTCATTGAATTTCCTTGATTAAAACACTGCCCTTCCATGACAGCCTGTTTTTTCTGTCGCATAGGGATACAGCACACCGTTTCAATATAGTTTTGACAATCCCTATTGTCAATAATTCCAGCATGTCTCTACGGGCCAATTTTCAGGCTTGAATTTCAGCATAGGTCAAAGCCGGATTTATTGATAAGATACTTAAAATCTCAAGCACATGAGTCTATGGTCTTTATGACGGATGCAGTAAATTCAAGACAAAAACTAGCAAGTAAAAGTAAGGAACGCCAGTTTAAAGGACTTTCCATGGCTGAGCGTCAGCAGGCGCGTCGTGAAAAGCTGATTGAGGCCGGGATCGAGGCGTATGGTCGTCATGGTTTCTTTTCAGTCACAGTGAAGGATATCTGTAACGAAGCCAAACTGACTGAACGTTATTTTTATGAATCCTTTAAGAAAAGCGAACATCTGTTCCAGACTATTTTCCTCAAGCTGATTGACCAGTTACAGCAGAATGTCATGCAAGCCATGATGCAGGCTTCTTCTGATCCAAAGAAAATGATCGAAGCCGGTCTGACCGCCTTGCTGACGACCTTACGTGACAATCCGGGTATGGCACGAATTATTTATATCGATGCGATGCTGGTTCAGGAACTGCATAATCAGGCCACGATTCATGAAACCATGGGCCGTTTCGACCGTATGATTCAGGCCTTTGTCATGCTGATGATGCCGAACCTGAATCGTTCTGAACGAGAGATTTCCCTGGTCTCGACCGGACTCAATGGTTATGTCACCCAGATTGCGATTCGCTGGGTCATGAGCGGCTTTAAACAGTCACTGGAAGAAATTCTGTCTTCCTGTAGTCTGGTATTCTTTGCTTTACTAGATACTTTGGGTACAGAAAAACTGGCGGATCCGGTTAGATAATTTTTAAATCAGGATAAGGTCTACGTAGATCTAGCTCTCAGTGATCTACAAGATTTTGAATTAAGACCCTCTTATAAAATAACAGCTTAAATTGTGACAAATCTTTGCGAAAGGCCCCGGAACTACCTATTCTGCAATGATACTGTCATAATTAATCTTTGTAATAAGCCTGTCATAAATATAAAACGGTCCACCGTTTGCATGAAATAGGGTATTGCGCTGTGAAAGATGACTACATTCTAATTGTTGATGATGAACTGCCGATTCGTGAAATGATCCATACTGCTCTGGATATGGCGGGCTTTCAATGTTTACAGGCAGAAGATGCCAAGCAGGCTCATCAAATGATTGTGGACCAGCGTCCAGCATTGATTTTGCTGGACTGGATGATGCCGGGTGGCGTCAGTGGTGTCGATCTCTGTCGTCGTCTGAAACGCGATGAAAATCTGTCCGAAATTCCAGTCATCATGCTAACTGCACGTGGTGAAGAAGATCATAAAGTTCAGGGACTGGACGCCGGTGCCGATGACTATATGACCAAGCCATTTTCGACCCGTGAGCTGGTTTCACGTATTAAAGCTGTTTTGCGTCGCTCTAATGCCCTCAGCGGTGAAAAATCCATTGATGCTAACGGACTGGTATTAGACCCAGTCAGTCAGCGCGTGAATTTTGGCAGTACTATACTGGACATGGGACCCACTGAATATCGTCTCTTGGCATTTTTCATGACCCATCCGGAACGTGCTTATACCCGTGCGCAATTGCTGGATCAGGTTTGGGGTGGCAACGTCTATATTGAAGACCGGACTATTGATGTGCATATCCGTCGCCTGCGTAAGGTACTTGAACCTTATGGCGCTGACCGTTATGTACAAACTGTGCGTGGCACCGGTTACCGTTTCTCGACCCGTACCGATGTTGCACTGGGTTAATTATTTTTAGGTAAATCTTGTTTTATGTATGAGCCCTATCCTGTTCCCGAACTGTCGCACGAGCACAAAAGACTCCGTTACAGCAGCCTATGGGATTTTGCCAAGCAAGATTTACGTCTCCTTCTTCTCTTCCTGGTGATTGCCAGTTGTATTGGTCTAGGCATCGGTTATTTCTGGATCTGTATCGTTCTGGCCTTTGTTGCCTTCTTTGGCACACAGTTGCGTTCACTCTACCTGGTCAATGAATGGATCTCGAACCGTCCCTATGATGTACCACCAAATATCAATGGGATCTGGGGGGCTTTACTGTTCAATGTCTATCGGGCCCAGCGTCAGGAACGTGTCGTTCAGGCGGAGATGGTCGAGCTGATTGACCGTGCTCAATCCTCGCTAATCGCCCTACAAGAGGCTGTGGTACTGATTGATGAAAATCAGCAGATTGAATGGTGGAATCCGGCGGCAGAACGGTTACTGGGGATTGGTCAGGAAGATCGCGGCCGCAATATCCTGAGTTTGTTACGTCAGCCAAATTTCATTGATTACTATCATCATATTGATGATGCACCTGATGGCCTTAAAATGAAGTCTTCGATATTTGAAGATCATTATGTACAAATCAAAATGACCCGCTTTGGTGGTGAAAGTCGCCTACTGGTCGCCTATGATGTGACCCGCATGCATAATCTGGAACAGATGCGTAAGGACTTTGTCGATAATATTTCGCATGAACTGCGTACCCCTTTGACTGTGCTCAGCGGTTATATCGAAACCTTTACCGATCAGGAAGATATTAGCCCGCGCTGGAAACGCGCCTTTGACCAGATGCAGTCCCAGACTCGTCGCATGAATGCACTAGTGAATGACCTGTTGCTGCTATCCCGTCTGGAAAATGACAAGAATATTGCCAAGAACCAGATTATTGATATGCCGAATCTGATGAACCAGCTGTTTGATGATGCGCAAGCCTATAACGTGGATTATGGCCATACCCTAAATCTGGATATTGACAGTCACTGTGACCTGATCGGCTCAGATATGGAAATTGCCAGTGCCTTCAGTAACCTGATTACCAATGCTATCAAGTACACGCCTAAAGGTGGAACTGTCACCATGGGCTGGCATGATGATGGTGAATCGGCCTATTTTGTCGTAGAAGATACCGGAATTGGGATTGATCCTAAACACTTGCCTCGCTTGACTGAACGTTTCTACCGGGTAGATTCTGACCGTAGCCGCCGTACTGGTGGCACAGGACTGGGTCTGGCGATTGTGAAGCATGTACTGATGCAACATCAGGCTCAGCTCGAAATTGATTCCCATGAAAATCAGGGATCCACCTTTAAGGTGATTTTCCCTAAAGAACGTCTCAGTTTCCCAGACTGATTCAAAAATAAAAAAAGGTGCAAATCGCACCTTTTCTTTTTTAGCGAAGGCTTTAAGACTTTAATGCCTGCTCCTTGGATAAGGCCCGGAAATAAGCCGCACGATGCGAGATCCGTTCCAGATAGGCTTGAATCGCCGGATAGCTTTTACCGGTACGGCTTTGCATGGCTTCAAGTGGGAAGCTCATCTGGATATCCGCAAAACTGAAACGACCGGCAAAATATTCATGCTGGCTTAAATGATCTTCCAGAAACTGGATATGGTCTTTTAGACGGCTTTGTACAAACTGCTTTTTTACCCCTTCACAAATTGTTTTAGCCACGGGACGAACCAGAAATGGCACTTGCTCAGGAACTTTGGTCATCACCAGTTGCATGACCAGCAAAGGCATCAAAGACCCTTCTGCATAATGCATCCAGTAGCGGTATTGCGCCTTGTTCTCGGCACTGATCGGCTGAAACTGATGGGTCGAATCATAGGTTTCTTGGAGATACTCCAGAATGGCGGCAGACTCAGCCAGTACCAGATTCTGATCTTCCAGAATCGGGGCTTTACCCAGAGGATGAACCTGTTTCAAAGCAGGCGGAGCAGAATAGTTAGGCAGGCGTTTGTAATACTTGATCTCATAATCAAGTTCCAGCTCTTCCAAGGCCCACATGATTCGAAATGATCTTGATTGTTCGAGATGATGTAAAACACGCATATTAGACTCATGATTTTATTGTTATTACTGCGTGAGCATAGCAAAAAATCTGGCTCTAACTAAAGAGTTTATCAGTCTACTTACATTTTCCCTACCGGATATAGCGTACCCTCTTTTAGCTTAAATCAGGCTAGTGCGGATCTCCAGACTGCGTAACAGGGTTTTGGTCACCGGGGTTTTGGCACAAATCTCCAGAATTTTCTGCTGCAAAGCCGAATCATGAGTAATATCAAAATTTAAGCGTCGTTCAATCCATTCCTGTCCTTCTTTATTGGCAAAGAATTCTGCTTCAACCTGAAAGTCGCCCAGTTCAATGTCCTTATGTTTGGCATACATGCGCAAAGTAATCATGGTGCAAGAGATCAGACTGCCTAAAAGCAGATCATAAGGTGCAGGACCTGCATCCTGCCCACCGAAGGATTCCGGTTTATCGGTTAGATAATGATGCTGACCATGACTGATTTCTCCCTGCCACGGTATGGTTAAGCTCTGTATTTTGGCAAGTGCGATACGGGCCATATTGATCCTTTGTTCTTATAGTTATATGAAAGATTTATCGAGAAGCACGCATATGTTCCGGAAATACTGGTGCTTCCATACGCGGCCCATCATAGCTTGGAATGGTGCCAAAACGCGGGTGCCCCATCATCCACTGTTCACGGGCCAGCTTCAGTTCTTCCACATCACGACCAACCAGATTCCACCACAATAAAATAGGGCTTTCAAATGGCTCTCCACCAATCAGCAAGATTCGCCCACCCGCATGAATTTCGACATCTACATACTGTAATCCCGGCTCAAGAATCACCATATTATCTTCAGTCAGTTCATGCCCATTAATACTTGCCAGACCCTCAAGGGCCATAAAGCCATATTCAAATCTTGGATCTAAACTCAAATGGGCACGGGTACTTTCAGCAGCAAATAGATCCACCCCCAAAAGCTCAGTATGCACTTTAACTGGTGATAGTGTATCCAGGAATTCCCCGACCAGGACCGTACATTGAATGCCTTGTTCTTCGATCACAGGTAATTGCGGATAATGATCAAACGCGGGAGCCATATTGATCTTGTCATCAGGCAGGGCGATCCAGAGCTGTGCTGCATGCATTTTGGTTTCAGTTTCCGGTGAAACCTCTGTATGCGAAATGCCATAGCCTGAAGTCATCAGATTAACCTGTTTCGGCCGGATCAATTGCCGGTTACCCAGACTGTCGCTGTGCATCATGGTGCCTTCAATCATCCAGGTAAAAGTTTGCAGGCCAATATGCGGATGCGGTCCGATATCCAGACCATCTCCCTGAGGAAACTGAGTGGGACCGGCATGATCCAGAAAACACCAGGCGCCAATCATGCGTTTATGCCGACTCGGCAAGGCCCTTTTAATGACTGTTCCCTGCCCGATTTCCGCACGCCGTAAAGGAACTTCCTGTATGAACTGATTGATATACTTTTCACAATCATCTGAATTTGACAGTTCAATATCATTATTATTCGACATGGTTGAGCTGACCTCGGCAAGTTCATTCTGGCTGTATGCTGCATCAAGACATCTTTCCCTGATCATCACAAGATGTCTACCTCATAGAACAATGTACCGCGTCTACCCACAAAATCTATCTTTAGAAATATTTCGATACGTATAAAATGTGCTACTCATCAGAACAGTTCAAATGCTTAAAGGCTTCATTCTTCCAAATCCTATAATCAAGATCTTGGTGATGAATCATATAATCATTCAAGCACCTTACATCAGTTCGTTTAAATCAACTTATTCATCATGCTCATGTTTCACGTGAAACGCTCATTTTTATTTATATAAACTTTTAAAATCAGAAATCTATAAAAATGTGATCCGTCTAGCTTTATGTTTACAAAACAAAAATTTTGTTACGTTTTCTTTTTAAAATTCTTACTACCCCCTGATTCTAGGGAGATTTTTTTTTATTCATTTGGTCCATAATAGGACCCAATAAAAATAAGATTGGATCAGGACATGTCATCCTCGAATGAAAATATATATTCAACGGCGAATATGTCTTTTCAAAACTCGACCACAGATAGATCATTAAAGTTGGCCGAATGTGATCTGCAAAATCGCCAGTTAATTGAAGATGCGCTTGTACATCGCGCTGCACCTATTCCTGCGCAATTCCAGCAGTACTTTTATAACTATCTTTATGTACATCGTCATCAAAATCTTCGCCAGATTAATTACATGGCGCAGATCGCCTTTTTGCTGTATTTCTTTGCCGATATTTTTATTATTCCTGACATGTTTTTCCTGTCTGGCCTGATCCGGGTATCACTAGTCATTGCTGTCATGTTTTGCTGCTATTACCTGTTTAAGCATCAAAAGAATATCCGGGTTCTGGACATGATTTTGCCTGTGGGCACGACTGTGGCTGCAGCGACCTGGATTAGCCTGCTCCTGCTGTCGAGTAGCCCGCATGTGTCAACTTATATCTATGCCTCTGCGATCTTTGTTTTAATTACCAATCTCTGTGTACAGACCGAGTTTAAGGGTGCGCTGTATTGTTCTATTTTTATCGCCCTGTTTATCATGATTGGGGTAACCCATCTCATGAGTCTATCGCAGGCCTTTATTTTCGCCGTTGTTTTCACGCCTCTCTGGGCGTTTAGTATTTATATCAACTGGAATAATATCATCAACATACGGCGCTCTTTTTTACGCACTTTGCTGGATGAATGGAACTATCAAACCTTAAAAAATCTTGCTCATACTGATGATCTGACGCAGTTATTTAATCGTCGTCATTTTGTGGATATGGCGGAACGTTCAATCCATCAATGGCCAAAGCCTGCCAGCACCTGTCTTTTGATGTTTGATGTCGATTATTTCAAGAGAATCAATGACAATTATGGCCATGATGTGGGTGACCGGGTGCTACAACTGATTGCTGAAATTACCCGTAAAGAAATGCGCTCTAGCGATGTACTGGCACGTTTTGGTGGAGAAGAATTTATTGCCTTGCTGGAAGATACCCAGCTACAGGACTGCCTGATGATTGCAGAACGGATTCGCTGTTCGATTCAAAAGCAGGTGATGCACATCAATTCTGACCAGAAAATCCAGTTCACGATTTCTATCGGTATTGCTGAACTTGAATCTCCGCAACAGGAGCTTGAAGACCTGATTAAGCATGCAGATATTGCGCTTTATGAAGCTAAGAAAGCGGGAAGAAACCGGATTCGGGTCTATCATCCTAATATGCTGCAACCGACTAAACCGCTCTCTCCAAATCCCTGGAATGTATTTAAACCTTTGAATAAACAGGAGCAGTCTGGCGCTCATCATAAAGCGAAACAGTCTTGGTCTGCTTTGTAACCTGATAGCAAAATCAAGATTATTAGACAAGAATTTAAGAATTAGGCCTAAATTTGTTTGTGATGCTTTTCAAATAATTCCTAAAAGAATAGAATATTTTCATACAAATATAAATATTCATCTTATTCATTTCTTTGGATTTAATGTGGGAAGGCGATATGCCAGATAAATATGAAGAAGAAGCTCGCCTCCTGTTTCAGGATGCCCTTCAAGATCCTCTTGTTCGTATTCCTGGGTCTTTAAAACCTGCCTACTTTAGCCATCAGAAACAGCTCACTTTAAAATACCTGTTGCAGGTGAACCTATTCGCACAGGTGGCATATGCCTCCTACACCCTTGCCGATATTCTGGTGCTGAATAACATTATGAATTTGCTCATTCTGACCAAGCTAGGCTATACCTTGGTGATCGTGCTGATAACCATCTGGATGTATCATTTTTACCGGAATTTGCCTGTATTTGACCTGCTGTTGCCGACCTCGATTATCGGAGCAAGTGCAATCTGGTTTTTTAATCTGAATCAGTCTGAAAGTCCGCATACGCTCATTTATCAATATGCTTCGCTGGTCTTTATTGTCCTGGCCAATCTATGTGTACAGATTCGCTTCTGGCCTAGCCTGATTAATTCCGGTCTGATTACACTGGTGATTTATATTGGTGTGTATTTCAATACCCAAGCTGATCTGTATCAGATGTTCTTGTTTTCCTTGATCTATATGCCGGTATTGACCTTCAGTTTATATATCAGTTGGAGCTCTACACTAAAATCCCGTTTGGTATTCCTGCAACATACCCTGAATGAATATCATCGTCAGACCTTTGAAAATCTCGCCCATACTGACTCGCTGACAGGCCTGAATAATAGACGCTGTTTTGAATATCTGGTACAACAGCTGATCCAAAACAATCTTAAAACAGCCTGCTCCAATCAGTTTGCTGGTCTTTGATGTCGATCATTTCAAGCAGATTAATGACCGTTATGGACATGATGTTGGAGATCAGGTACTGCAGATGATTGCACAGACTACACGCAATGAAATGCAACGCCATGATGTGCTGGCACGGTATGGGGGTGAAGAATTTATCGCATGCCTGCCTGAAACTTCACTAGATGATGCGTTAAAAATTGCCGAGCGTTTAAGACACAAAATCGAAAATATTGTGGTCAATCTGGAACATGGGCATCGTCTTGATTTCACCGTTTTAATTGGTGCGGCCATTCTGGAAAGCAGTGAAACGGATTTAATGGCGCTGATTAAACAGGCTGATATTGCCCTGTATCAGGCTAAAGCCAATGGTCGGAACAGAGTGGAATGTTATGACCCTGAACTGGATCAGAGCTTGCTTGGAGAGCTTCAAAACTGGCAGGTTAAACCGGCTTAAATTCATTTGAAAGATAATAAAAAAAGAGCGCCGAAGCGCTCTTTTTATGAGTTAAAAATTATCTTCATCAAAACGATCTTGATCAATTTTATAGATATGAAAACTGCGTTCTATTTGTACGCCTAAACCAAATTCAATCATTAAAGACGTTAACTTATCACCATCAATTAATACAATTCCCGACTTCTTTGCGGATTCAATTGCCTCTTTACTAAAATTAGAAGTAGTAATAAATACGCCTTTCTTGGCAACCTGATCCGCTAAAGCCCCTTTAAACTGCTGAATATCAGGACGTCCTACTGTATTTTCCCAACGTTTTGCTTGAATATAAATTTTATCTAACCCTAATCGGTCTTCACTGATGACTCCATCAATTCCACCATCGTTGGTTTTACCAATTGCTTGGGCTGCATCTTGATGTGAACCACCGTAGCCCATAGCAACAAGCAGATCTACAACAAGTCTCTCAAAAAATGAAGGAGACTTTTCCTTTACCATTTGAAGTAAATCACTTTTCAAATTGAACCTTAATAATTCAGTCGTAGTCTGAATTGTTTCTTCAGGTGTTTGTGTTTCTTGTAATTTATTTGAGTTTTCAAAATTTTTTAAAATTTCGACCTCTAATCCCTCTTCGTTTTTCTTTCCAAATTTAAAATCTATAAATCCATCAAACTGTGCTAAAAATTCATTAGTTATTGCTT
The DNA here is from genome assembly GCF_013419565.1 of Acinetobacter sp. YH12072. NCBI lineage: Bacteria > Pseudomonadati > Pseudomonadota > Gammaproteobacteria > Moraxellales > Moraxellaceae > Acinetobacter > Acinetobacter sp. YH12072. The sequence goes on from NZ_VOZV01000029.1 coordinate 24,016, forward strand.
CTAAGTTTTTTAAATCAATTTTTCTTCCTAAATCGCTAATTTCACAATATGCTCGTTTTGGTTGATGAATTAAACCTGCTTTGACTAAGTATGTCTTTGCCCAAGCAACTCGATCTTTAAATATATTTTTACCACTTGGTAGTACCTTATTTAGATCTTCTTCAGGTAAGCCAGAACGCTCAGCTAGGATATTGGCGGCATCTGAAATTTTAATTGGCCCTTCTATTTCTGATAATAATTTCATCAAAGGCAGCATTAACTGATCATAAGTAGGTAATGACATATATTTTTTAGCTTAAGAATTAATTTTTCTTGAGTATAAATGAAAAAAAGAGCGCCTAAGCGCTCTTTTTTATAGGTAATTTTCGTTAGAAAATTACTCCCATTCAATTGTTGCTGGTGGCTTAGATGAAACGTCATACACCACACGAGAAACTTCAGCAATTTCGTTCATGATGCGTGTAGAAATACGGTCAACCAAGTCATATGGCAGATGTGCAAAACGAGCTGTCATGAAGTCAATGGTTTCAACTGCACGAAGTGCAATTACCCATGCATAACGACGGCCATCACCGACTACACCTACAGATTTCACTGGTTGGAATACGGCAAAGGCTTGAGCAGTTTTGTCGTACCAGCCGCTTGCGCGAAGTTCTTGCATGAAGATGTCATCAGCAAGGCGAAGAATATCAGCATATTCTTTTTTCACTTCACCCAGAATACGAACACCAAGGCCTGGACCTGGGAACGGATGACGGTAGATCATGCTATGTGGCAAGCCTAGAGTGGTACCCAATTTACGTACTTCATCTTTAAACAGGTCACGCAATGGTTCAACCAGGTCAAATGCCAAATCTTCTGGCAAGCCACCTACGTTGTGATGCGACTTGATGACATGTGCCTTACCTTGTTTGCTAGCAGCAGATTCAATCACGTCTGGATAAATCGTACCTTGTGCAAGGAAGGTTACGCCATCGAGCTTGCGTGCTTCTTCAGCGAAGACTTCGATGAATTCACGACCGATGATTTTACGTTTTTTCTCTGGATCAACTTCTCCAGCCAATGCAGAAAGGAAACGATCTTCAGCATCAGCACGGATCACGCGGATCCCCATGTTGTCTGCAAACATCTGCATCACTTGATCGCCTTCGTTCAAACGAAGCAGACCGTTGTCTACAAATACACAAGTCAACTGATCGCCAATTGCTTTGTGTAGAAGTGCCGCTACAACCGATGAATCGACACCACCTGAAAGACCTAACAATACTTTTTCATTGCCAATCTGTGCACGAAGCTGTTCTACACGCAGGTCAATAATATGTTCTGGTGTCCACAGACCACGACACCCACAAATCTGGTGTACGAAGTTAGACAGTAATTCTGCACCTTTCGAAGTATGTGTTACTTCAGGGTGGAACTGGATCCCATAGAAACGGCGAGCTTCATCAGACACCATGGCAATCGGGCAGCTTGATGTGCTTGCAGTCACCTGGAAGCCTTCTGGAATGCGTGCAACCTTGTCACCATGACTCATCCAGACATGCAGCTGGTTTTCACGGTCTTGCAGCTGACCAATCAGCTGGTCACGTACCACGATATCCACTTCTGCATAACCGAACTCATGTACAGTACCTGGCTCAACTTTACCGCCAAGCTGTTCACACATGGTTTGCAAGCCATAACAGATACCCAGTACAGGTACACCTAACTCAAATACCACTTGCGGCGCACGCGGGCTGCCTTCCAGGTGAACACTTTCAGGTCCACCAGACAAGATGATACCGTTTGGATTAAATGCGCGAATGTCTTCTTCAGACATGTCATAGGCATACATTTCAGAATATACACCAGCTTCACGGACACGACGTGCGATGAGCTGACTATATTGAGAACCGAAATCCAGAATCAGGATACGATCTTCAGTAATTTGAGTATTGGTAGTCATGACAAACAACTATGAAAGGCAAACGAAAGATAAGCGCCGTATTCTAGCATTTTTATTAGGCTTAAGCACACTATTCCCATCAGCATAATAATTAAGCAGTTTATTTCTTTAAATAGAATTAAGCTTTCGATTCAGCAAGAGAGCTTTCCCTTCTCTCCACGGAATTCAGCGTATTTACGCTATTTGGATTTGAATATTTTAGGATCGGCCAGTTAAGTGGCTATTGAAAGTTTATTTCATCTATCTCTATCACTGTCTTCATTTGATAGCGTTTAGGATTGAAAATGGGAGCCACCTTTTGATTTTTATTTTAATGACGTTTTCATGCTAAGCCTGTTTTCGCAGGAATTCACCGCCAATTTGTAAGATAAATTTTTAATTCACCCATCAGGGATGAGCGGGCAATTATTTTCCTGTTCGGTACTGACTTTCATGCCCCAGACTGTTAGGATTTGATCACCTTTTCGCTTGTTTTTTCCCTATGGAACTGCTTGATTTTATCCTCCACGTTGATGATCACCTGCTCGAATTCATTACCAATTACGGCATCTGGATTTATGGCATTCTTTTCCTGATTATTTTTGTTGAAACGGGACTGGTGGTGATGCCGTTCCTGCCGGGAGACAGTCTGCTATTTGCTTCAGGTGCGCTTGCGGCTTCAACGGGTGCTATGGATCCATGGGTACTGATTCCGCTACTGTTCACTGCGGCAGTGCTGGGCGACACCCTGAATTATCATATTGGTAAATATATTGGGCCACGTGTATTTGAGATTGAATCACGTTTTATTAATAAAAAGCATTTGCTTGCTACCCAGCAGTTCTTTGTGAAACACGGCGGTAAAACCATTATTTTTGCCCGTTTCATTCCTTTCGCACGTACCTTTGCACCTTTTGTTGCCGGTGCGGGAAGTATGAATTACAAATATTTCCTGACTTACAATATGATCGGTGGCTTTCTCTGGATCAGTTCGTTTGTGATCTTGGGTTATCTATTCGGCAATATGCCAATCGTCAAAGACAACTTCACTCATCTGATTTTCGGCATCATTATTTTAAGTGTCATGCCAGGGGTGATTGGCTTTATTCAGCAGAAACTCAAGAAAAATAAAATTGCCTAGAAGCCTAGCGCTGTTGAGTGAACATTTACTCCAGCCAATTAATCAGCAAGGGCACCAGACAAAGCAGTAAAAACAGAGCCGACCCTTTATAAATCAGGTCGGCTTTTCTTTTTGCCGACTCTCCCGCCAGAATCGCCTGTCCGAAGATCATCCAGAACAACGCAACAAGTAAGGCAATCCCAGTAAAAATGGCAAAGATCAGAACAAAGTTACTCGGACTTTCCCAAGTAGAGAGCGGTAAGATTCCGGTTGCCAGAAGCGCTGCTTTGGGATTTTTCAAGGTTCCCTTAAACATCTGCCAGGGACGGATTTGAGGATGACTCTGATTATATTGTTCCAGTTGCCGCGCCTTGAATAAATGGAAGGTCATCCAGCCGACACCAATTGCACTCAGCACATGCACCAGTTCCTGAAAACTCGGCCAGATTGGTGAAAACAGATGAACCAGCAGAGCCCACCCATTGATCGCATATAAATACCCTACCAGAATGACGGGAATATACAGACTGGTTTTGGCTGTTCCCTGCTGATAGGCAGAACTGGCCACCAATGCATTGGCAGGTCCAGGGATCATCAGCACTGCTATTGTTGCAAAAACAAAGAGCCAGTTTTCAATCATGGTGGTTAAACATATCAGACAAGGTGATTACCTTAACCAATCTCGTGTTCTGATCACAAGACGAGATCTTTCAAAATTTTATGCGCATCGGTCATTTTTTCTGGCAAATACTGTGAACTCTGTCACTTGACCAATCACTTTTAAGATAGAAAAAATGCCGACCTAAAGTCAGCATTTTTTTGATGTTTAGAGGGCTATTTATTGGTGTTTTGACGGACAACAATTGGGCAAGCTTTAAATTTTGCAGCTTGTACAATAGCTTCCTGTTCACCCAGTAGACGTGCCGTTTCAGTGCGTTTGGTATTGGAAGACTGCCCCATATTCACTGATACACTCGGACCAATGCCCCAGCCGCCGCGGCTGCCCCAGCCACCACCGACGCCTACCCCTACGCCGACACCTGTACGTTTAGGCGGCTCAACACCATTATCAAGATACTGCTGAATACGGTTGTATTCACCCTGAAGCTGCTGACAGTTGAGGGTCTGATAATGGGTCGGTGAAACATAGGTCGGTTTGACCGTCGTTGCACAGGCACTCAGCAAGCTAAGTATGCTGATCGCCAGGCTTATTTTCACAAGTTTCATAGTTAACTCGATCTTAATGCTGCTCTATCTCATTGAACAATGATTGATAGGCCTGAGTCAATTTATGATCAGTTGCCAAGTGAATTAATGGCTGATTTTTTTGATGCGACTCTTTCATCAGCACCGAGGGCGGCAACATGCTGTTCAGCACCGGAAGACCTTCATCTATCAGTTGCTGTACCACTTCGCGTGGCAGTTTTGCCTGAGCCTGAAACTGGTTGACCACGATGCCTTCAATTTCCAGACGTTCATTATGATCATCCTGAGTTTCGATGACATTCTCAATCAAGGTTTGTAAGGCCCGTTTAGAAAACACATCACAGTCAAATGGAATCAGAACACGGTCTGCAGCAATCAGTGCTGAAAGCGTAAAGAAATTAAATGCCGGCGGAGTATCGATAAATACCCGGTCATAATGCTCAGCAAGTGGTTGCAAGGCATCGCGCAGCTTATAAATCTTATGCTTGGATTCCAGTGCATGGGCTAATGTGCCCAAACTCGGACTTGCCGGAATGACATCCAGATTTTTAAAAGGTGATTGATGCAGATAACTTTCCAGCCCTTTGGCCCGGGTCTTGAGAATGGAGCCAATCGCATTACCAATTAAGCTTTTGCTCTGCTGATTCCCCAATACATCTTCAAAATAGTTTTCAATATTCGGCTCCAGCGCCGGCTTGTCACTGGAATAGGTTGCATCATCCCCTAGTAAATACTGGCTGGAGTTTGCCTGCGGATCAAGATCGATTAACAGGGTTTTAAACCCTTGATGTGCACTGATTGCAGCCAGATTGACTGCAATACTTGACTTCCCCACCCCACCTTTCTGGTTAAATACCACACGAGTATGCATAAACACCCCTCTTTATTTTTCTAATGATCAGTATGTTTTAGTTCATTGACTGATGAATAATTTAGCCAAAATTCGGCTTGATCATGACCAATACTATAATCGCAATAAGTGAAACCACAGCAATAAATAAGCCAGCACGGCGTTGTACCAGCAGGATTGAATCATCTTTTTTATAGGCTTTGCCCAAGGATGAAATCAGCACCAGGAATAAAATGATTTTGGCATAAAACCAAGGCTGTACATCAAAATTCTTTAAAAACAGGGCAATAATCCCAGTTAAGGCAATCACGCTAATGACCAGGTGCTGCAAAGCGACCAGAAATACACGCGCTTTTGGATTCGGTTGATTGCCCTGTGTACCCATAAACAGGGTAATAGCACGCGCAAGAATGGCCACAATGGCCAGTCCTGCCGCAGACATATGAATAATTTTGACTAAAAGCTGGGTATCCATAAAGTCCTCTTAGTTTTTCGGTGCATGTGCACATTCCGGACTAGACGTGTCCTGTCCTGTCCACTCTTCAGGCAAGAAAGCATGAATTGCCAAGGCATGAATTTTATCTTTAGACAGCAAATCACCTGCCGCAGCATAGACCTTTTGATGGCGTTGCACCGCACGTAAACCGGCAAAAGCTTCACTGACAATCACCGCCTTAAAATGCGATTCCTTACCCGGAAAATATCCACCATGACCCGAAGATTCATTCACGACTTCCAGATAGATAGGTGACAATTGTGCCAAACGGTCTTTCAGTTGTTGTTCTAAGCTCATGGCCTGACTCCGATTCAAGATATGGGTCCAGTATACCCTGTTCTATCCGCTATTTCGGTGCAAGAAATGTCTGCAATTATTTGATTGTGCCGAGATTTCATTAAATTTTGCATAAATTTTGTCTAATTGTCTGGAAGCACAGAGAATATTGCTTTTATTTTATGCAATCGACACAAGATTTTTCATAAAGTTATTGACCCTGTTTTTGCATGCTGTATTATACACGGCATGCGGGAATAGCTCAGTTGGTAGAGCACAACCTTGCCAAGGTTGGGGTCGCGAGTTCGAGTCTCGTTTCCCGCTCCAAATTCTTTTTTGTTCATTTTTTAAAGTAAAAAATTGATCGACCCTGCGGGAATAGCTCAGTTGGTAGAGCACAACCTTGCCAAGGTTGGGGTCGCGAGTTCGAGTCTCGTTTCCCGCTCCAGATTCTAAAAGCCTCAGTTGAATGACTGGGGCTTTTTTATTGTTGTTTTATTCAATATTTTACTTCATAAGAAATTTTTATACTTAAAAAAGTAAGTTTACAAAAGTGCTCTTTCAAAACTGTGAACAAAAAACCGTGTAGATGATGCTCCAGAGTATCAATCATACAAGATAAAAAAAACTCCAAAACAAAAGATAGTATTAGCTACTACTAAGTGGCTTATGTTAAACAAGATCAGCTTGCCTAGATCCTAAATATTGATGCCGCGGAGCCTGTTAATAATTTCTGTCATTGCTTCTTAATAAAAAAGCAACTAATATGCTTCTTATACCACCAAAAGCAATAAATATGTCTACACTAAATAAGTCTTTACTACAGCAAATCAAAAAAAGACGAACCCAATTGGGCTTAAAGCAAGTTGATATGCAATCCCGTACAGGCATTTCAAGACAGCAGTACCAAAAACTGGAAAGTCAGGGCAACCCTCGATTAGAGACCTTAGAAATTATAGCGGCAGGATTAAATGCTCAACTGATGCTCATCCCTGATGATAAGGTTCATTTGATTAGACAATTATTGAATGATGAAATTAAAGTCACTATTGAAGATCAGGATGACTTAATGACTAACCCATGGAAGGGTCTTCTCGGAGGAGAGGAACCATGAATACTGTTGCCGTCCTGAAATTAACATTACATCACGGTATCGTTGGATACTTGGCAGGATTTCAGAGCGGAAAAAATATTCTGGTTTTTACAGATTCTTTCCGCTCTGATCAGCAACGCCCGACCTTGAGCCTGCTGACTTCCCCCTTGTATCCTCAAGTGGATAAGATTTTAGAAAAGACCTATGTTACACATCAGCGTTTACATCCCTTGCTATCAAACTTGCTACCAGAAGGTGCATTACGCGAACTGATTGCACAAAGCCTCAAAGTACATATAGACAATGAATTTCAGTTATTGGCAGCTTTAGGTCATGATTTACCTGGGGCACTAATTGCAACCCCAGTAGATCCAGAAGAAATCCCAGATGGAATAAAATTTAAGCTTCAGATCTCGAATCCAGATCAGATCTTAAAGCAAGAGATTCGGACAAATAATAAGTTTTCCTTGGCCGGCGTCCAAATGAAGTTTTCCATGAAAGCCAAAGATGGGCGTTTTACATTAGCACAGGCAACGGAAACGACTCTACTCGGGGACTGGATTGTCAAAACTCCTTCTTCCAGACATGCCTTTGTTCCGCTAAATGAATATTCTATGATGAGCCTTGCCAAAATGGTCGGAATAGATGTCCCTGAGATTCGCTTGGTAGATATGGCACTCTTACAAAACCTTCCACCATTAAATTTACCCCAAGAGCAATATGCTTTTGCAATAAAAAGATTTGATAGACAGAGTACTGCTGATACTACAGAGCTTATTCACATCGAAGACTTTGCTCAGATCTTCGGTGCATATCCACAGCAGAAATACAGCACCACAAATTATGAGCAGATAGGAAAGATCATTTATCAATTTTCAGATAACAAAATTCTTGATATTCAGCAATTTGCCAGCCGCTTACTTGTCAACATTTTGCTCGCCAATGGAGATGCACACTTAAAGAACTGGAGTATGATTTATCACGATAAAACAACGCCAAGATTATCCCCTGCATACGATATATTGATGACAAGTGTATATATTGAAAATGAGCGTCATTTCGCATTGAATCTTGCCAAAAATAAAGATTGGTATTTAGCTGAGATGAAACACTTTAAACAATGGGCGGAAAAAGTCGGTGTTCCATGGCGTGTTATAGAAAAACAACTTCGTGAGATCATCGATAAAGCACGGTCAGTATGGCCAGCGCTATTACTAGACTTACCTATGATTTCTGTTCATAAAGAAAAATTAAGAGAACATTGGAAAAAATTGCATCCAGACTTTCAGATACTTACAGATGATTAGAGGAAACCTGAAACCAAACTAAAATTTCTCAAACAAGTTCATCACGTCATTTTCCGTCAGTTTCGCTTCTCCCTCATGATCTGTGCTTAGAATAGACTGTGCCAGTTCTGCTTTATTCTGCTGCAAGGCAATAATTTTTTCTTCTATGCTTTTATTGGTAATCAGCTTATACACAAATACCGGCTTGTCCTGTCCAATCCGCCATGCACGATCTGAAGCTTGATCTTCAGCAGCAGGGTTCCACCATGGATCATAGTGAATGACCGTATCTGCGGCAGTTAGATTCAGACCGACCCCTCCTGCTTTCAGACTGATTAAAAATACCGGCACTTGTCCAGACTGAAATGCTGTAATGACTTCATCTCGCTTTTTGGTCTTTCCAGTCAGCTTCACATAGCCAATTTCTGCGTGATAGAGCTGTTGTTCAATCAGTTCCAACATTGAGGTAAACTGAGAGAAAATAAGAATTTTTCGTCCCTCTTCCACCATTGGAACAACCATATCCATCAACTGTTCAAGTTTGGCAGAATACGCCTGCCCGGTTTTAACTGAATCCAGTTTCAGCAAGCTAGGATGACAACAGACCTGACGCAGCTTCAGCAAGGCATCTAAAATTTGGATTTGACTACGCTTAAAGCCTTTTTCTGCCACAATTTTCTGAATATTTGCCTGCATCGTGGCGCGAACAGCCTCATATAGCTTGGATTGCTGCTCATTCATGTCAATATTGACTTCAATCGTGGTTTTTTCTGGCAACTCTTTGGCTACGTCAGTTTTCAAGCGACGTAAAATAAATGGTTTAATGCGGTTGACCAGCTTTTGTCTTAACTGCTGATCACCGCGTTTTTCAATCGGATGACGGTATTTTTTATTAAAAATTTCTTGTGAATATAAGAATCCTGGCATCAGGAAATAAAATAGTGCCCACAGCTCACCCAAATGATTTTCCATCGGGGTACCTGTTAGACACAAACGATGTCGTGCTTTTAATTGCCTTACTACCTGTGCAGCTTTGGCACGCGGATTTTTGATATTCTGCGCCTCATCCAAAATGAGTTGATGATATTCATATTGCTTTAGTTGCTCTTCATCTCTCGCCAGAAGCGGATAGGTGGTTAACACAATATCATAGTGCGGAATCTGCTCAAAATACTGATGGCGATCGGGCCCCTGTAGCAGCAATACCTTGAGCTCAGGGGTAAATTTCTCCGCTTCTTTGAACCAGTTATGCATCAGCGATGTGGGTGCAACAATTAAGGCGGGACTGTCCTGCAAATATCCAGCCTGCTTTTCCATGAGTAAATGGGCTAAAGTTTGTGCTGTTTTCCCCAAGCCCATATCATCTGCCAGAATCCCGCCATGCTGGGTTTCCCTTAAAAACTGCAACCAGCCTAAGCCCTGCTGCTGGTATGGACGCAACTCTCCCTGAAAACCTTGTGGTGTCGGCAGTTGTTGCTGATAGCCTTGTTTGAATTTCTGTACAAATTGCTGCAGGCGATCACTGACCTGCCATGTCATCCCAAGATTATGCTGCAATTCTAATAATTGACTCGCATCATAGCGATCAATACTGCGCTCTTCTTGCTGTAAAATGCTCTGCAGATGCAACAATACCGGCTTAATATCCCTAGCGGATAGCGCCAAATCAGGTTGATCAACTGCAGTTTTCAGGGTGAAAATGTGACTGTCATTCAGATGACCAAAAATCCGTGGATCAAGTAAATCAGGCTGTTCTTTCACCAAAGCCACAAGTGCATCGAGTAAATCATAGCTATTGCCTGCACTGTCCTGAACGGTCGCCCCGATATTGAACCAGTCTTGTTGGCTTTCAGATTCAGTGATGGAAATATTTAAATTTTCAACATATTGCAGCTTAAATGGGCTGTGTTCCAGATGCTCTATCTGCCATCCAATCAATTCAATTTGATTGATGGGCATCAGCTGTTTGATCCAGTCTCCATAGAACGCAAAAACCATAGAATCAAGACGTTGTTTATCCAGTTTTAATTGCTGGTAATAATTAAGATCTTTCACCCACTTCAGTGATTCGACCAACAGCTGTAAACGCTGGATTGACTGTTGTTCCTGAACTAAATCCCGAAGCTGTCGCACCATTTTCCCATGCTGCTCACCAATAAAACTGTCACCTGATGTACCTGCTTTTATTCGCCCACCAGCATAGGAAAATTCAATTTCAGCACAAACAGACTCTTCCCATTTCCAATCAAATTTATCTAAAACACCGAAGCGTAAAATTGGCTGGGGACTACCCTCAAGGACATCAATATGCTGAATAGACTCGGGCCGAGGCAGATTTTTCACGTCTGAATATTGATGAGTCAGTTGCTCAAACTCTGGCAAGAGCATAGATGGAAGATCAGGCATCTGTAAAAAATGGTACAGAAGATTTGCCGTATATTCACCATATAACTGGCCCACCGTGTTCTGTTGAATATTCACATAACATGGTGGATGGCTCGCGAGAATCTGAATATGTGGATTTGATTTCAAATCGAGTCGAATATCACCATTGACCAATTCAATATTTAAATGCTCAGTCTGTTGTTTAGCCCCTTGTTCCCATCTAAATTCGATGTTGTAGCCTTGTTCTGACCATTGAAGTGCAGCATGGCTCTTTTTTTTCCAATAAACATCGCCACTTTGAATAAAAGATTTGAAATGCTCCAATAAAATTCTAGAGATATCAAGATTGCTTTGATAAAAGCGTTCGTCACTGTTTATTTTGGCATAATAATAAATCTGGTTAAATAATTGTCGTTTTTGTTCAGGTAAAGTCAGATGCTTTCTGGTGATATTTTCATATTGGGTATAATAACTTTCCCCCGCAATTGAGCCGTTTTTATTGCGTCTGGCTTTCTGAACATCAACTGTCAATTTCTTTAAGCTGACAGACTGATCTAGCAGGTAAATTAAATAATTGTTTGTTTTGACAGATTGCTCTGGTTCAGTCTGTTGTAAATACCGTTTAAAATCATTCAACCAGCGCTGCGCCTGATCATCCCCCCGTTGGCGTTTTGTGATTCCCTGCGGGGATTGAGAGTCAGCATAACGCTGCTGAAATTCCTGGCGATATTCCTGAAAGAATAACCGCGCTAAAGCAGCAGCATGTTTACAGTTATATCCAACCGGACAAGTGCAGTCGTCATCGATTAAACGGTCTTTTTGGGGATTATAGGTAATTGCGGTATCGTAATAATCTGTTCCTTCAATTTGGGCATACATCGTAACCCCGTCTTTTTCCTCAAAGAACTCAATCGTTTCCCTATCAATGTGTTTAGCATAGCTCAGACTGCGCTGAAGAGTTGCAGTACTAAAGCGAGATAGAAAATTGATCAATGAGGACATAATTACCAGAAACCAAAAATGTTTATACAATTATAACGGACAAAGCTGTCATTTCAGAACAGTACTGCTCGCCAACGTATCAAAAGGAAATAAATCCATGCTCAAAAACTTAATGTTTACTACAATGGATGGGGTGAATATTGGCTTTGGGGTACATTGGTCTCCTCAACCGCAATCACAGGTCGGCCATTAATCGCCTTTGAATACAGTGCAGAAGCGATCAGTAAAGGTTTAGAACTTTCCTCCACATCAAATGGATATCATGGGTGAGGCACTGAATATTCCTCGACAAGCTCTTGTGAAACTTGGTACTCAGGAAGCGGAACTTTGTGTCCAAGAAGTTGATGAAATTATTGGCTCGATTTGTAAGGTTACAATCTGATTCAGCAATATCGCTCATGACCTATTACCTGGACAAATTCAAGCAGAGACTCTCCAACTGATCCAAAATAGGATTGAGCATAATATTCATGGCTCTAGACTAGCAGATTTACACTTAATTTTACCTAATGAGGTTCCACAGCTCAGTTGCTAACTCATTAGGTTCCCTCATCCAACGCCATTCAGTTTCTTTAAGATGATAATCAAAGTACTCTTTTGATATGCCGTTAAACTTTGCTAGCCTTCTTTTACAAAAGCTCCAAAATGATTCTATTCCATTTATATGACATTCTCCTCTAGCAAACTCATTTGCTCCGTGATTTACCCTAAAATGCTTTGAATAACCCACATCAACAAGACCATTATAGCCACGCCATCCATCACAAATCACACTCTCAAGTGAAACTTTACCAATGATAACCTCTTGTAAAGTCTTCATTTTACAGTCAGGTACGATTTCAGTATAGACGCGCCCATTACGTTCGAATATTCCAAATACTGGCTGTTTTAGAGTCCCACGACCACGCTTTAACTTTCCATGAAACCCACGTTGCCTTTTCGCTCCAAAATAGCTTTCATCTACTTCTATTGAACCAACAAACTTAGCTCTTAAATCTGTTTGATGATCATAGATAGTTTCTCTAAAAAGCATGTACCAATAGTTAATCGTATTACGATTTAAATTGAGTAATAAGGCTGTTTTGGAAGCAGGAATATCAACACAAAAGCATTGAATAATTTTTTTAATCTTGTAGTGACTTAATTTACTGTTTTCTATCATGATTCTAGACTAACATAATCATTTTGCTAGTCTAGAGCCTTCGCTACGGTTTGGACTATGTTCAAATGGCTATTCTACGTTTGATTGGTTTTGGAAAAAAAGAAGAATTTAAGAAAGTGCTAGCAATTTTAAGAAAGAAAAAGCCTGATAGGACAAGGATCCTATGAAATTTGTCGTGTACAGAGGTAATTTTTATGAAATCTAAAATCATGAGAAAAAGATAGAAAAGCACTTAGTCAGTTTCGGAGTATTTAAAACGTGGAGATGTTTTTCCTATGTTGATTAGTCAATTTATTTACGAATGAGGTATAAAGTTTTATCTAATTTTTCTTTTTATCCAATTTAAAATTAGGTGCGTACACGGCCTCAACTTTCAATAAAGTATAAAAGGTGTTTGTGTAGACAATACCCTTACTTTTGATAAGCCAAAAGAAAGCAAAAGCCTTTGTTACCCATACATAACATCCCTATTATGATGGATAACGTGTGGCATCCCTGCCACACTCGTGTATCCAAACGTTGCTTAAATTAAACTATGTAATAGTGGCGACATAAAGGTGCTCTTATCGCTATATATTAAAAACTTAGTGGAACACTGTTTCTAAAGCTTTTAAACCCACTTTGGGATCAAGTAGACCGTTGTAAATTTCAGGGATTTCACGTTCCACCCCAAAAAATTCATAAATGGCAAGCATCGCCCCACGAACTGAATATTCCACAGTAAAGACCACGTCATCTTCAATTTCCACAAACTGTCCAAGGAAAGCAAAGTTTTGTGAGCCTTGTGGAATTACCTGTGGACGATCCCCCGGTTTACGGCAGGCGAATAGGGCAGAGGCGTATGGCATCATGGCGGTAGTAACATCAGTCGTTGCCAAAACATGATCTAAAATGTCGTCAAAACCGAGCTGTTTAATCAGTTCTGTTAGGATTTCTTGCCCCGTGGCTTCGGACATTGGTTTTTTGATGTAATCGCCTATATGGTCAATTTGGAAACCGTAGCCCCATAAGGTATATAAACCTTCAGGTAAGTCGGCAAAGTGTGGCTGTGCAGGAACCACGATGGATAAATGCCAACCCGACTCATACCAAGTCATGAGTGCGCCTGTGCCTGGTTCATTGCCTGTATAGTCAATAATACGTTTAAGTAGCACGTCATCTTTCATGGTCAGAGTGAAAGACTCCCACTTATGTTCATCGACATTGCCATAAAAAGTCATTGGACGGCCAAAGTCTGGGGCTTTTTGTGCCAGCGTTTCCCAAAGCGTCCAGCCATGATCTTCTCGATGACGAATAAGGGCAGGCACGTCATGATTACCGCCATAACGTGAGTCTGCTGTAATAGAGCCTAAAGTGAAAATAGCTAAATCATTGGCTTTCAGATTAATTTGCTCTGAGCCTTCAGGCAATTGTACATATAGGCGTGAAGCGTAGCGTTCTTGAGTTTCAGCATTGGTAATGAAGTCTGCATCTGTGACATAGTGTCCAAAACGCACATCGACGCCTTGTGCGACTAACCAACGCTGTAGGGGCAGAATCATCGAGTCATATTGGTTGTACTTGGTACGTTTCACACCCGCTAAGGTATGAATGCGTGGCAATTCTTGAATAAAACGCAAGAAATAGCGTCTTAACTCTGCTGCACTGTGCCATTTTTGAAAAGCGAAAGTCGTGCGCCACATGCGCCAGAAATTGGTTTCAAAAAAGGTTTCATCAAAAAACTCATCAATGCGGCGACTGCCAATTTTTTCTTCTTTTGAAGCTAATAGGCGCAGCATCTGTGCACGATGTAGCGTATTCAGACCAAGCTTTGCTGCATCCGCAATGACATGTTCGGCATCAATCAACCGTGCATTGGCGTGGGTTTTCACTTTTTCATTAAACTCACGACATTCTTCACGCACCGAAATGTCTGGATTTTCCAAAGATGGAATACTGGAAAATAAGTCCCATAGGCACAAATAAGTTTCATCGGTCAGCATTCGCCCACCACGTGTTACCCAAGCTTGCGCGGCATGCGGTGTATGTCCACCATCCATCGAACCACCTGAAATATCGAGTTCTTCTAAAATATGGATATTTTTGGCAGGGACTTTGGCATCACGGATTGCAAATGCAGCAGCAGCCATACCTGCGATACCACCACCAATAATCCAAAGATGGGACTGTTGCGCGTCTAATGGGGTGCGCTTCTTATTTTGCATGGTTCACCTTTAATTATGATGTTAAAAATTATGAAGTAAAAAAATTGGTTTAGAAAAACCTTAAAAATAGTATGTCTTTTTATATATGAAAAATGTATGAAATGGGAAGCAATCCCCTCATTATATTTTGTAATCAAAAATAGACGTATGATGGCTATTTTTAATACACATTTGTCTTTTTATTAAAATTGAATATGATCTAAATAATTGATGTTAATGTTTATTGTTGAGTAATTGCTCTATTGTTGTTTTCACTATGCCGTATGCTAAATTTCTTTAAAAATAGGCTTTTTATTTATCATTAAAAAATATCTTTGTACACGACAAAAAAAGATAACTCATTGAAATAATGGCATAATACTTGTTTTCTGACGACGAATATGATGACACATTTCAATGAGTTACATCTCATCTTAAACAAATATCTAAAGTGGAACAAGTCACATGCAAAATGTTTTACACTGATTATGCTTGCATTAATTGTAAAACAGACATGTAATCTTTCTTCTGCATCTAAAGCCTTACCCATCAAGTGCTTACCACAATCATTTTATCGACGTATACAACAACGCTTCTTTGCAGATCAGTATTTCGATTATCGTCAAATTTCTCAGTTAATTTTCAATATATTTTCATTCGATAAAGTCCAATTAACTTTGGATAGAACTAATTGGAAATGGGGAAAACGAGATATTAATATCTTGATGTTAGCCATCGTCTATCGTGGAATAGCGATACCTATTGTTTGGACATTGCTCAATAAACGTGGAAATTCAGATACAAAAGAGCGTATTGCTTTGATTCAACGCTTTATCTCCATTTTTGGTAAAGATCGTATTGTGAATGTGTTTGCAGACAGAGAATTTATCGGTGAGAAATGGTTTACATGGTTAATTGAAAATGACATTAACTTCTGTATACGTGTTAAAAAAACTTTATTGTGACCAATCACTTAGCCAAGAATCATAAAATTAGTGATTTATTTCGTCATCTTCAAGTTGGTCAAACTGAATGTCGTAAACGACGTATTTGGGTTGGTCGAGTGAAACTGTATATTAGTGCGCTACGATTAGAAGATGGAGAACTTTTACTTGTTGTTTCTCCTATGTTTAATGCTTCTGCTATTCGTGATTATGCATTACGCTGGGAAATCGAAACGTTATTTAGTTGTCTCAAAGGACGTGGATTCAATCTTGAAAATACTCGTTTAACAGACCCTAGACGAGTCAAGAAATTGATAGCAGTGCTAGCTATCGGTTTCTGTTGGTGCTATTTAACAGGTGAATGGCAACATGATCGGAAAAAAGCGATAAAAATAAAGAAGCATGGACGACTTTCAGTAAGTTTATTTCGCTACGGTTTGGACTATGTTCAAATGGCTATTCTACGTTTGATTGGTTTTGGAAAAAAAGAAGAATTTAAGAAAGTGCTAGCAATTTTAAGAAAGAAAAAGCCTGATAGGACAAGGATCCTATGAAATTTGTCGTGTACAGAGATCTGTGTTATAGCGTTTTAAAACATCAGACTGCCTATCAAAGAGATTATTTATTAGCCGAATAATCTCAAAACCTGATTGACTACCAAGACGGTATCTCAGGTCGCTGACTTCACATATATTAAAACTCATTCAGATTGGGTCTAAACCACATTTATTATTGATGTTTTTTCATGTGCAATTGTTGGCTGGAAAGTATCAACACGTAAGAATACAGATATGGTGCTTGATGCGCTGAGTTATGTATCGTCTTTTGAGCTTGAAGCAATGTACGATTATAAGATTAACCCGTTAGGTCAGGTGGCCTAACTTAAATAAAAAAGTCTCCGACAAACCCGGTACGGTTCAGTTTTTGCATAGACCCAAGTGTTAAATCATCATTACGATTCTTGCGTACCACACCATGGACACGTGAAAAAGTAGAAAGCTTATATTTGTACGTCTTACGCCAAAAGGCCAAACAGAAACCGTAGCCTCAGGCAACACCCCTCTCATCATAAAATTATACCAGTCAGTAAAACACTCTTAGATTAAGCATATGAATGTTGGTTATTATTGTTGATTATCACAATAAATTAGTGACCAAAAATCAAAGTACCCTACCCCACCTTAAATTACGTCACACAAAATTAAAACTCTATATAACTGTTATATATAGAGTTTATTAACATACCAATTATGTAATTTAGTGTATTTTATGTCGGTGACTCTTGCCAAGGTTGGGGTCGCGAGTTCGAGTCTCGTTTCCCGCTCCAGATTCAAAAAGCCCTGATCGAAAGATTGGGGCTTTTTTTATTGTCGTTCTCAATGACTAAATATTCTGCCTAACCCTGCTTTTTTCTCAAATTAAGAAAATTTTCTTTAAATCTTGAATCTCTAGAACTCTGGTTCGATTTATCTTTTTAGGGAACTCCTGCTAAAAGGATTGCACTTCATACAGGTTTAAGCATCTAATTCATCCAAGCAATTAATGATAAAAAACCATAAAAAAAGCCCATTTGAGGGGAAATGGGCTTTTGTAAACATCAATATTAACGCTCTAATATGACAATCTGGTTAAATTTCATATCTATAGATTAAAATTTTTTGAGATCTCATTAGATTCCTAATAGCTGCTTACACCACGGAATTGAAATATCCCGAGTTAAAGGGGCTAAAGGCAGGTCTGGATGATTAAGATCAACCCATTGCATTTCCGCAAGTTCAGCCTGAACCTGAGGCTGACTTTTTAATTTAACCTGATACAAATAACTGACCAGCGAATGATTCAATTCGTTCGCAGCCACGGTTTCATATTTGCCAATATAAGACAGTATTTCCATCTCACAGCCTGTCTCTTCCAGAACTTCCCTAGAAAGTGCAGCTTCAGGCAATTCATTGGGTTCCAGCTTTCCGCCCACATGCATAAAGAAATCGGTATCTTTTTTACGAACCAACAAAATCTGATTCTGTTCATTCAGAATGATAGCCGCAGCAATCGTAATCACTTTATTACTCATACCGATTCTACTGCCTTTACACTTTTATTCCATTTCGGTTCTGGTGCATGATAATGCTCCACAGCATCCAATACTTCCTCAATTGAACTTGAGGAGATCAAGGCATCGGTAAAACGTGACTGGGTAAATCCAGCCTCAGTCGTTTTCATCAAGAAATTCAGCAATTCATCATAAAATCCATGGATATTTAAAAATGCACAAGGTTTCTGATGAAGACCCAATTGCCCCCAGGTCAACTGCTCAAAAATTTCTTCTAAAGTCCCCACCCCGCCCGGCAAAGCAATAAATGCATCCGCCAGATCAGACATTTTTGTCTTACGTTCATGCATATTTTTCACCACATGCAGCTCTGTTAACAGCGGATGGGCCAATTCTGCATCGACCAGATTTTGTGGAATTACTCCAATGACTGTTCCACCAGCATGTAATGCACTATCAGCCACAACACCCATCAGTCCAGCTCGGCCGCCACCATAAACCAGCGTGATTCCCCGTTTCGCAATAGACTCACCCAAAGCTTGGGCCTGCTCTTTAAAATTTTCGCTATTCCCCATAGCTGAACCACAAAAGACTGCAATAGATTTCATTTTTTATCCCCTCATCGATCAACATATTCTAACTGCATTAAAATAAAAAAATTGTCTTAAAAACAAGCAAAATAGCCATAATCGGCTAATTTATCGAAGCGCATGATTCAGAATAAATTCTCACTTCTACAGAAAAATACGGATAATTTTCAGTCAGACTTGTACGCATTGACTTACATCGATTCCGGTTCTTTACGGCTATCCCAAATAGTGGAATTTTCCTATGATACTTACATCAGGAACAGGAAGTTCCATATAACAATGACAATAGATAAGCACAAGGATTGTAAGGTACGACAGGAGTTATACCGAGCTAACCAATACGAAAAACCCCGGCAGGATGCCGGGGTTTTTTATTAATTTTTATTTAGGGTCTGTTGACACTTACTGTTCATAATTAACCCTATAACGGTAGCCATAAAAAT
Source organism: Acinetobacter sp. YH12072 (assembly GCF_013419565.1). Lineage (NCBI taxonomy): Bacteria > Pseudomonadati > Pseudomonadota > Gammaproteobacteria > Moraxellales > Moraxellaceae > Acinetobacter > Acinetobacter sp. YH12072. Next base: position 43,026 of record NZ_VOZV01000029.1, read on the forward strand.
ATACAGGCTAAGGCAACAGAACTTTGATAATTTCTTTTGAGCTTGTCATATCGAGTAGCTATTCCTCTA
>NZ_VOZV01000030.1:0-38682 GCF_013419565.1 Acinetobacter sp. YH12072
AAGTGAAGGTAAAGAATGTTGAAGGGTGCAATCTAAATTTTCAGATAAAGTCATAAAAAAATGAGCGTATTTACATACACTCATTTTTACTACATTTTACTAATATTTGCTTAACTGACTGGCATTACTGCAGATGCAGGGCTTTTTATATGGATTCACGTCAAGATTAAGCTTGAGTCGTGAAGTAATCTTCAGAGAAATTCATCACTACTTCACAACCGGCTTTCACTTTAGTGATACGCAGTGCAAGTTCAGGCAAGATGCGTTGCGTGAAATAACGCGCCAGTGCCAGTTTGTTTTGGTAGAACTCGCCATCTTTGTCTTTTGCAGCATTGGCAATGCGCGCAAACATATAAGAGAAGCTCAATAGGCCTACTGCATGTAGGTAATCAACCGCTGCAGCATTCGGGAATTCTGCATTTTCGCCAGCAGCTTCAAGCACAAACTGAGTCAATGATTCTACTTCAGTAGCTGCATCTAAAGTTGCATCTTTAATGAAGTTCAGGTCTGCATCTAACTGGTTCGCAAAGTCGCGGATTTCTTCGATGTATTCACCGATGTACGCACCGCCACATTTAATGGTTTTACGGCCGATTAAATCTTGTGACTGAACGCCATTGGTTCCTTCGTAAATCTGTGAGATGCGCAGGTCACGGATACACTGTTCCATACCCCATTCACGGATATAACCATGTCCACCAAAGACCATTTGTGCATCTAGGGTTGCTTGGAATGCAGTATCAGTCAGGTAAGCTTTCGCGATTGGTGTCAACAGTGCCACACGGTCATTGGCTTTTTTTACGGCTTCAGGATCAGTCGAGAACTTGGTAATATCCAGTTGCTGACCGACATACACCGCAAATGCACGAGATGCTTCGTTGTTCGCACGAACATTCAGCAACATACGACGTACATCACCATGTACTAAAATGCTGTCTGCCGGTTTAGCTGGTGATTGAGCACCAAGGGCACTACGACCCTGTAAACGATCTGTCGCATATTGCGCAGCATTTTGATAAGCAAATTCTGAGGCGCCTAGGCCCTGGATGCCCATAGACAGACGTTCGTAGTTCATCATCACGAACATGGCGGCCAGACCTTCATTTTCTTTGCCCACCAGGTAACCTTTGGCACCATCAAAGTTCATTACACATGTTGCAGAGGCCTTGATCCCCATTTTGTGTTCGATTGAACCAGGACCAACTGGATTACGTTCACCAATTGAACCATCTTCATTGACCAGGAACTTTGGTACAATGAACAGGGAAATACCGCGAGAGCCGGCAGGCGCATCAGGTGTTTTTGCCAGCACCAGGTGAATAATGTTTTCAGCAAGATCGTGGTCACCACCCGTGATAAAGATTTTGGTACCGGTAATGCTATACGTGCCATCTTCATTACGTTCAGCTTTGGTTTTGATAATACCCAGATCAGTACCGGCATGTGGCTCAGTTAAGCACATGGTGCCTGACCATTCACCAGAATAGATTTTAGGAAGATAGGTTTCTTTTTGCTCTTGAGATGCATAGCTGTTTAAAGCCATACCTGCACCCACAGAAAGAAGCGGGTAGAGCATGAAAGATGGGTTGGTTGCAAACAGCATTTCATCAGAAAGTACGGTAAGCATTTTCGGCATTTCCTGGCCGCCCCATTCTGCATCGGCACCCAGACCGATCCAGCCACCTTCAGCATATTGTTTGAATGCTTCTTTAAAGCCAGCAGGTGTGGTGACATTGCCATTTTCATATTTTGCGCCTTCTTCATCACCGGTACGGTTCAGAGGAAGCATGACGTTTTGCGCAAACTTCGCCATTTCTTCAAGAATGGCTTCTGCTGTGGCAGTATCCAAGTGGGCAAGATTTTCATTGGCCTGCCAGAACTGTTCTGCATTGAAAACATCATTCAGGATGAATTTCATGTCAGCAAGTGGCGCGTTATAAATTGGCATAGTATGTCACCTGTTTTATTGTTTAATTGGATTGTTTTGGCTCAGTCTAAAGCATTAAAAATCTGAATGTTAGACGACTAAAGGTTAATTCTGTAACTCTTTATAAAGAAAAAGGACTGCCTGAAGATGGCCGTCCTTTTTCTTATTATGCATTTAAAACTGCATCAGCTTAGAATGCGAAATGTTCAGCATCTAAAGACATAAGCGGTTCTACACCAGTTGCAATCACGTCAACGTGTGAACGAACACGTGGCAGGATTTTCTTGAAGTAGAAGCGTGCAGTCGTCAATTTAGCATTGTAGAAGTCTGCATCAGTGGTACCTGCAGCAAGAGTCTCTTGAGCAACCAGTGCCATACGAGCCCACAGGTAAGCCAGTGTTACATAACCAGAGAAGTACAGGTAATCTACTGCAGCTGCACCCACTTCTTCAGGGTTTTGCATCGCACGCATACCAATCTGCATGGTCAGGTCACCCCATTCTTTGTTCAATGCCGCAAGCGGTTCAACAAATTCTTTCATTGCAGAATTGTCTTTGTTCGCTTCCGCAAATTTGTGGATGATCTTAGTGAAGTCTTTCAACATCGCACCTTGAGTACCCAGTACTTTACGGCCTAACAGATCCAGTGCTTGAATCTCAGTCGTACCTTCGTACAGGCAGGCAATACGTGTATCACGTACGATTTGTTCCATGCCATGCTCAGAGATAAAGCCGTGACCACCGAAGACTTGAACACCATGTTTCGCAGCTTCTGAACCAGTTTCAGTCAGGAATGCTTTTGCGATTGGAGTTAATAGCGACAGGATATTGTCAGCGAACTTGCGCTCTTCTTCAGAAGTACCTTGTTCAACCACATCAGCATATTGAGCCAACAGGTAAACCAGTGCACGACCACCTTCAGCAAATGCTTTTTGAGTTAAAAGCATGTTACGTACGGCTGGATGAACAATAATTGGATCAGCTTCTTTTTCAGGTGCCTTAGGACCCGAAAGAGAACGCATTGCCAGACGGTCTTTGGCATAAGTTAAAGCGCCTTGGAACGCCGCTTCAGATGCAGACAGACCTTGTACAGCAGTACCGATACGTGCAGTGTTCATGAAGGTGAACATGCAGTTCAGACCACGGTTTTCAGGACCGATCAGGAAGCCTTTGGCGTTATCGAAGTTGATGACACAAGTTGCGTTACCATGGATCCCCATTTTGTGTTCGATTGAACCACAACGTACGCCGTTACGCTCACCGATTGAACCGTCAGCATTCAGGTTGAATTTTGGTACGATGAACAGAGAAATACCTTTAGTACCTTTAGGCGCGCCAGGCAGACGAGCAAGTACGATATGGATAATGTTCTCTGCCATGTCGTGTTCACCAGCAGAGATAAAGATTTTCTCGCCAGAGATTGCATAGCTACCATCAGCTTGTGGTTCAGCTTTAGTGCGGATGATGCCGAGGTCAGAACCTGCATGAGATTCAGTTAGACACATGGTACCTGTCCATTCACCTGAAACCAGTTTAGGCAGGTAAGCGTCTTTTTGTTCTTGAGAACCGTGGTGTTCTAAAGTACGAACTGCACCATGAGACAGACCAGGGTACATACCCCATGCCCAGTTCGCAGTACCCACCATTTCAGAAAGAGTGATACCTAAAGAATTTGGTAAGCCTTGACCGCCGTATTGCTCTTCAGCAGAAAGAGAAGGGAAGCCTAGCTCGATGTATTTTTGGTAAGCTTCTTTAAAGCCAGTCGGTGTCGTTACAACGCCGTCATTCCAGGTACAACCTTCACGGTCGCCGACCTGATTTAGAGGAGATAATTCATTTTCACAGAAGTCAGCTGCAGCTTCTAGGTACTGATCAACCAACTCACGGCTTACGTTTTCTTGAAACGCAGGAAGTTTTGCGTAATGTTCTTCAGCATTTAATAATTCGTGTAGAACGAATTGCATGTCACGTAAGGGCGCTTTGTATTGTGGCATATCGGTTTCCTCAATACTGGTTTAGACCAGCGTTATCATCCTAAATTAATTGAAACGTGCCTTCAGTGACACGTATTGCTATGAATCTAATCGTGCAACATCTTGCCCGGCCATACAAGCTTTCAGGCGGCTTTCTTGGTGACTATAAAGTCAAAGATTAATCTGCACAGAACAGTAAACATATTGACTGCAAAGACTTTTGTAGAAATTAGCAGAACATGAATGGTCAAAAGAGGACTGAGGAGTCAGCTATAAAAAAAAGGCACCCGAAGGTGCCTGAATTTGAAGGAATAAGAAACGTAGAAGAAGATTAAGATGCAGCTTTAGTCATCTTAATGGGTGCATTCGGCTGGAAGTGCACGATACATTGACCATCAATAGTTTGAGTACCCGCTTTCACTTGAACGGCCTTGCCGTGGGTTTGACCTTTACAAGCGTTGGCAAACGCAGTTTGTAGAGCCTGACGTTCTGATAAACGCTGATCATACTGTTTAACCATTTCTGCACGTTGACTATCCGTTAATGCTTCTCCACGGTTCATACCACCTCGGAATTCACCACGCATTGGACGATGTTCACCGCGCATACTACGGAATTCACCACGTTGACCTGTGATGCCTTTATGGTCAGGTTTGAAAGAAATCTTGCATTGCCCATCAATGGTTTTATCACCCGCCTTGATTTGGACTGCACTACCTACAGCTTTACCGTCACAGGCCTGTTGAATCTGTTTATGCAATTGCATGCGTTCTGCACGAGCGGCTTTGAATTGTTCGCGTTGCTCTGGAGTGAGACGATGCTGTTTTTGACCTTCATGATGTTTCATCATACGAGAATGATCTTTCTGCTCATTCACGTTGCTAGTAGATTGACAGGCAGTCAATGCACCCATCGATAAAACGCTGGCACTGATTAAGGCGATTTTTGTCATTGCTTTCATGTTTTTACCCCATTCAAGAGCTGATTCTTTTTGATGAGTAAAGATTAAATAATAAAGATGAAGAAACCATGGAGAGTTTTTTAAGTCTGTGTTCGCTACAATAATGAATATAGAGAAGAAAAACTGAGATTTTTACTTTGAAGATTCGCCGTATTCCGATTGCATTACGTCTGTTTTTGACTGTTTTATTGACCACCTTGGTAATTACCACGGTGAGTCTGGGCGTATTGCACCTGAATATGCAGCGCAACTTTACCCGCTATGTGGCGGATGTAGAAATGCAGAAGCTGGATCATGTAATCGAGAATCTGGCTGATGTCTATACGGTATATGAAGACTGGGGTAACGCCATTCAGGCGCAGATTCTGCAAATTGAAGGTGAAGCTGCACCGGATGATTATGACCGTTTATCGCGCTGGTGGTTGCGGCGTCAGTATGATATTGCCTTACAGCAGCGTTACTTTCAGGAGCAGACCTTAGCCACTGTAGCGCCTTCAAGTATGGTTGAACCAAATCTGACATCGCGTTCAGTCAATGAAGAAGAATTGCGTATTCTGGCATCTAACCTGCCTTCACAATTCCAGCCCTTTGAAGGTTTAAGATTTCCACTTAGTTCCAATCAGAACCTGTTTAGAACCGACCGTAAAGACAATAATGGCGGTCAACAGTCAGTTCAGCCGCCTACCGGCAAGAAGCAGTTCATCCAGATGCCAGACCGTCTGGGTCTAAGTTCACGCCTGTCACTCTATGATGCCAAACGGCGTTTTGTAGTAGGTGAGGCGTCAGATGAGCAGATTTCCTATCGTCCAATTATGGTCGAAAACCAGGTGGTCGGTTATCTCGGTTTGAAACCGGTTTTAGACCAAGATGATGCTTTAAGTATTAATTTCTTTAGTAATCAGAAGCGTTACCTATTTTTAGTTTATGGTTTAAGTATTCTAGCCAGTCTGATTGCTGCATTATTACTGGCAACTTATTTTAAAAAACCGATTCAGCGTTTGTTGAACGGAACACGTGAATTGACTCGCGGTAATTATCAACATCAAGTGAAAGTGAAACGTAATGATGAGCTGGGTGATCTGTCTAATGAGCTGAATCAATTGGCAGTGATTCTGGATCAGCATGAAACTTCACGCCGTCAGTGGGTAGCAGATACTTCACATGAATTGAAAACTCCGCTGGCAGTCTTGCAGGCACAGATTGAAGCGATGCAGGATGGAATCCGTAAACCGACACCAGAGCATTTTGCGTCGATGTTGGCACAGGTAACCAGCCTGAAAAAACTGACTCAGGACTTGGCAGCTCTAGCGCAGGCTGATGCCCAGCAATTACAGTTTTACTATGCAACTGTAAATCCATGGGATGTGGTGCAGCAGGAATTAATGAACTTCCAGCCTAAATTTGAACAGGCTGATCTGAAAGTGACTATTGAAGGTGACGGTGCTGAAGTCGAGCTGGATCTGGACCGTTTCAAGCAGATTGTAGCTAACCTGCTTAGCAACAGTATCCGTTATACAGAAGCCGGTGGTCAGGTACATATCCATACCGAACAGAATGAGAAAGAATGGACTTTATATGTCGATGACAGTCCATTCGGTTTGACTGATGAGCAGCTGGCCCGCATTGGTGAGCGTTTCTATCGTGTTGATGATTCGCGTACCCGTGCCACCGGTGGGACAGGCTTGGGTCTGGCCTTATCTTGTAAAATTACTCAGGCTATGGGTGGTAGCTTAAGCTTTGCACATTCACCATTAGGTGGTTTACGATGCAAACTGAGCTTTCCTAAACAAATGAAACCATAAAGGAAAATATATTCATGAAACATATTATGCTGGTTGAAGACGAAGTCGAACTTGCCCTGTTGGTGCGAGATTATCTAGAGGCTGCTGGTTTTGAAGTCAGCGTGTTTCATGATGGGCAAGAAGCATATAACAGTTTTACCCAGCGTAAACCGAGCCTGATGATCCTGGACTTGATGGTGCCGCGTATGGATGGTCTGACCATTTGCCGTAAAGTACGTGAGCAATCAGACTTGCCGATCATTATGGTGACTGCGCGTACTGAAGAAATTGACCGTGTACTGGGCTTGAATATGGGCGCGGATGACTATATCTGCAAGCCATTTAGTCCAAAAGAACTGGTTGCCCGTGTACAGGCCGTATTACGCCGTTTAGACCGTAAAGCTGAGCCGGAAAGCAATGATCTATTCCGTATGGATAAATCACAACAGCGTATCTGGTACCAGCAAAAAGCCTTGAACCTGACACCGACTGAATTCCGTTTGCTGGAGCTGTTCCTAGAACATGTCGGCCAGGTGTATTCACGTGCACAGCTACTTGATCATATCAATCCGGACAGTTTTGATGTGGCAGACCGTGTGATTGATAGTCATATCAAGAACCTGCGTCGCAAAATTTCAGATGCTGCGGAAACCGGAAACCGTCATGAGTGGATTCAGGCCGTTTATGGGGTAGGTTACCGTTTTGAATATCCTGAAGACTGATATTCGAATTCGTTAAAGAAAAGCGGATAGACTTCTTGGTTTGTTCGCTTTTTTATTTCTGAAAATGATCAATATAAGAGAGCCAAAATAATGAAAATCATCATTCGGGATGAACGGCTAGAAGATATTCCAGCCATTGCTAAATTGACCCGAGCGGCTTTTCAAAATACTGACCATTCAAGTCATACTGAACAATTTATTGTCAATGCTTTGCGCACGCATGGGCAGTTAACGATTTCTCTAGTTGCGATTGAAAATAATCAGCTGGTTGGCCATGTGGCTATTTCACCTGTCACTATCTCTTCAGGTGAAACTGGCTGGTACGGTCTTGGCCCAATTTCGGTATTACCTGCAAAACAAGGACAGGGAATCGGCACTTTACTTATACGGGTAGCTTTAGATCGCCTGCAACAGTTGGGGGCTCAAGGATGTGTAGTGCTCGGTGATCCTCAATATTATGGTCGTTTCGGGTTTAAGGCTTTTTCAGAACTTTACCTCAAGGATGTTCCATCAGAATACTTTCAAGTCATTGCATTTAATGGATCTATTCCACAGGGAGAAGTGGTCTACCATGAGGCGTTTAATGCGACACAATAATTCATCAAAAAAGAACTATTTCTATTGAAAAGTTATGGAGCATTAAAAGGTAAATAACTTTTAAATAGCATCTATTATGAAATCAATTATTTATATTTCTTTTTATCTTAGTAGATAAAAAAATAAAAGTTTAATAATTAATAACTTAAATTTATGTATTAGTTGATTAGTTGGAGACCCGCTACAATTCGGTTTTTTATTCATCATGAGAGCGTGTCTTGGAGAGTGAAGCACCGCAACTACAGCGCCGTTTAAAGAACCGTCATATCCAGCTGATTGCTATGGGCGGGGCCATTGGAACCGGATTATTCTTGGGGTCCGCACAGATTATTCAGTCCGCAGGACCTTCCATTATTCTGGGCTATTTGATTGGTGGTTTGATTGCATTCCTGATTATGCGCCAGTTAGGTGAGATGATTGTGCATGAGCCTGTGACTGGTTCATTCAGTTATTTTGCATTTAAATACTGGGGTAAATTTCCAGGCTTTTTAACCGGCTGGAATTACTGGATTTTATATATTCTGGTCGCAATGACAGAGCTGACCGCCATTGGCAAATATATCAATTACTGGTGGCCACATATTCCAGCCTGGGTATCTGTACTCATTTTCTTTTTGGCGGTAACCCTTGCCAACCTAGCCAATGTCAAAATTTATGGTGAGTCTGAGTTCTGGCTATCGATGATTAAAGTCTTTGCCATCATTGCAATGATTATCTTTGGCATATATTTGCTCCTCACTGCTGATGCAACCTCAACTGCTTCGATCAGCAATTTATGGATTCATGGTGGATTTTTTCCGAATGGCTTTGATGGGCTGTTTTATATGCTCGCCTTTATGATGTTTGCCTTTGGCGGCATTGAGCTGATTAGTATGGCAGCGGCAGAAACCGAAAATCCTGGCAAGAACATTCCACGTGCCGTGAATCAAACTGTGATTCGGGTATTTTTATTTTATATCTGCTCGCTTGCCGTATTACTTTCACTCGTACCATGGAATCAGCTGAATTTAGGCGATTTAGATCATAGTCCATTTGTAATGATTTTCAGCCAGATGGGGATTGAATGGGCTGCACATTTACTGAATTTCATTATTTTAACTGCTTCACTTTCAGTTTGTAATAGTGGCATGTATGCCAATAGCCGTATGTTGATGGGGCTGGCTCAACAAGGGAATGCACCGCAATTATTTAAGAGCGTGAATAAACATGGTGTGCCTGTGGCAGCGGTATTGTTTTCGGCATTTCTGATCTTTGGCTGTGTGATCCTGAATTACTTTATGCCTGAAAAAGCATTGAGTTACCTGATTTATATTGTGGTAGCAGCTGCGGTATTGAACTGGATGATGATCAGTTTGATTCATTTGAAATTTAGACAAGCCATCAAACGAAAGGGGATTCAAACCGGATTCCCAGCGATCTTTGCGCCGTTTAGCAACTATTTTGTTTTAGCTTTTATGCTGATGATTTTATATATCATGTGGACGCAAGGCTTTATGTTGTCAGTGTTGATGTTGCCTGTCTGGATTGGCTTGTTATTTGGGGTGTTTAAGTTGGTGAAGAAAGAGGCTTAAACTAGCAAATGGACTCGGATGAGTCCATTTTCATATGTATACATCTAAGCATTACTTTAATTTATGGTGAATGACTTCTTTAAACTCAGCCATAGTTTCACATTGATCAAAAATTTTAAAATATTCTAAAGCAACATTTCTAGCTTGATTAGAAATACGACTAAAATGTGCTGGGTGAGGGACTCTTAGAATTAAAATCTCGTCGTTCCAAATTTTCATGCTGAATTTATCAATAGGTTCTTTTAATAACAATCGATCATTTGAAGTAAGGTGTAATTTTTCCTCTAATTTAGGGAAATTATTGTGGTACTGCCCAACAAAAAAAATAACACGTGGTTGAGTATCTTTGATTTGCTGGGATAAATTTAGAATAGACAATTCTTGAAGATACAAGAAAATATCCTTATATGTTTTATTTTTACTTAAAGTATTGAATGAGGCTTTTTTATAGTCAAATAAATAAAAATTTAGCCATTGAATAGGTTCTTGATGATTTTGAATTTTAATTTTTTTTAGAAATTGTAAAAAACTACTATGCTTAGGTGATTGAGAGTAAAGCTCTTGATGACGACGAACACTATTTTGAATCACAGTGTCGAAATTAATATCTTCATTTAAAAAGTTACTTAATCGACTTTGCCAACCTTTTGTTTCTTGACCAACCAGCAACACCTTATTCTTTGATGAATAAAAATTTTCATCCAAGAATGGAATAAATGGATAACTTAAATGATGTAAACATTCTTTTTGTTCTGTCGGGATTTCAATTAATTTTGATCTTAAATCAATTAATGTGCTGTGTTGGTTAATCATAGTTTGAGTGATTTTTAACATCTTAATATTATTTGATTTAATCACGTTATCTTATGATTGAACAAGATAATTGTAATGGATGAGAGGCCATTTTATAAGGTTGAAGTTCCAGACTTATTTTTCTAATGTTCGTAATAACTTAATTCGTACTTTTTCTGCTTTCTTTAATTTCGATACTACCAGCTCATAAGAATTCTGTACTAGGTCCTCAACCAGAGATTCATCCAGTTGATTATCTTCATACACTGAAATCCAGTGTTGTTTATTCATATGCCAGCCAGCATGGATATAAGAATAAATATCTCGCAGCATAGCACCATGATCAGGCGCTACTTTTAAATTAATGACAGCTTTGCCTTGAAGATAGAACTGAAGCATAAAGACTTTATCTAGCACTTTGAATACATCACAACCTTCACCGAAAGGCTGAGTCACAGTGACTTCAGGTAAACTTATCGCTATCTGTGTTGAGATTTGATGTAAGGTCATAAGTTATGAATAAACCGAAATAAAACTGTGGATAATGCTTAAATTATCCACAGTTTTTGGTTGTCTTGTGAATAAATTAAGATGAACAACTTACCATGACTTCAGGTACATCACTCGGCAATGGCCCTAGATCTTCAGGGTGTTCCAGATCTGGCTGTTTTAAATAAGGCTTACTTAATAATTTAAACAGGCGATCGACTTCGGAAAAGTCATCCCGCTCAGCTAGTTCAATTGCTTTCTGAGCCATGTGATTGCGCAGGATATAGTGTGAATTGACTAGTTGCATGGCGGCATCTAATTCTCCAGTATCCTGATGTTCGCGGATCGCTTCATATTGAGTCAGGAATGCTTCAAACTGACGGCGATCCAAACAATCATCCTTGATTGCTTCATATTCATGATTCTGCAGGCGAATAAAGCTTTGCGTATAGTCGAGTTGCTCGCTTTGTAAGATTCTGAGAAAAGCCATGGCACAGTCAAAGCTGTCTTTGTGAAAACTCGGTAAGCCCATTTTCTGGTTTAGGCCATGCTTATAATGTTCCAGGAAGGTCGGTTCATAATGTTCCAGACATTGGGCCAGATCCTGTTTCCATTGTTCTTCATCATAGTTTTCAGGACATAATGGAATCAGGTTATTCAGCCACATCCACAAGTTCCAGTGGCCGATGCTTGGTTGCTGCTGATAAGTATAGCGACCCTGATAATCCGAGTGGTTATTAATCCAGTTGGGACGGAAACGCTCCATAAACCCATACGGGCCAAAGTCTAGCGTTGAACCAGTAATATTCAGGTTGTCGGTGTTCATGACACCATGTGCAAATCCAACCAGTTGCCATTTGGCAATCATGACTGCCGTGCGCTGAATGACTTGAGTGGCAAATGCCAGAATAGGCTGTTCTGCTTGCAGACATTGTGGATAATGCCATTCCATACATTTTTGTGTGAATACAGGCAGCAAGTCTGGCTGATACTGATAGATCCATTCAAAATGTCCAAACCGGATATGACAGTCAGACGTCCGTAATAGCATCGCGCCCGGTTCCAGTTTTTCACGCTGTACGCCTTGAGCGGAAGAGGTAAAGCCAACCGCATTACTGGATTCTACACCTAGCGCATTTAAGGCGTGTCCGGCTAGGTATTCCCGAATCACCGAGCGTAAGACTGCACGACCATCTCCCATACGTGAATAAGGTGTTGCGCCTGCACCTTTTAAATGCAGGTCAATGGTCTGATGATCTTTATCCAGAATCTGAGCGATTAATAAACCGCGTCCATCACCCAGTTGTCCTGCCCATTGTCCAAACTGATGGCCAGCATACACCATGGCCAAAGGTTCAAACTCGGCAAAGGTTTTTTGACCACTACAGATTTCGACCCATTGTGCTTTATCTTCCTCAGACCATTGCAGTTGATCAGCAAGCGCAGAATTAAAATGTCCCGCTTTAGCACCTTTTAAAGGCAGTGGAGGCTGATGATGATAAAGGCGAGGAGGGAGAGTCTGATATCGGGAATTAAAATACATGGCAGTTAAAATACTTAGGCAATAGAAGCAATATAACAAAGATCTCTGTTTAAAACTGTTGTAAAAGGAAAGTATAAGTAAGACAGACAAAAATAAAAAAAGCCCCTGATTTCAGGAGCTTTTTTGAGAATTCAAATCTTATTGAGAGACAGGCGCTTTTTTCAAATTACGTACTAACAGATTCAGTGTTTCACGATGATGAGAAAGACGCTGTTCAACCAGCTGGAATTCAACTTTAAGCTTGTCATCCATCTGGTGAATCTTTTCTGCTACAGCCGCCTTTTTCACCTGTATTTCCTGTTCTTTCAGTTTGGCCCAGTCATTCAATGTTTGAGTAAAGGCTTCATATTCTTGAGCAATCTTACTTTTTACATTGATAATGTCTTCATTGACATTATGACCATATACCGCCAGATCCTGCTCGGCATATTTAAACTTCATTGCCAGTTCAGCTTTTTTGATATTAAAGCTTGGAATACGGCGCAGATTTTTAGCCAGACCCAGTTTAGAGCAAGTCCAGATTAACCATTTAGTTGGGTCATATTGCCACCATTTTACGCCATTACGGTAATCGTACTGAAAGATGTGATGGTAGTTATGATAACCCTCACCCCAAGTTGCAATTGCTAACCAGAAGTTGTCACGTGCAGTGTTTTCATCCGTATAAGGACGTGAACCCCACATATGGCACAGTGAGTTAATGAAGAAGGTCACGTGATGGCTCAGGATTAAACGAACCAGACCACCCAATAATAATACACCCCAGACATCGCCTACAGCCCAGCCGATTGGCAATAGAATCGCAGCGTGTACTGCAATTACTAAAGGCACATAGTATTTGTGCTGGAACATAACGACTTTGTCGTTTTGCAGGTCTGGTGCATTCTTGTAGTTTGGTTCTGCAGCAGGATAGTCACGCAGCATCCAGCCCAGGTGTGCATACCAGAAGCCGTTATTAATTGAATATGGGTCTTTTTCCACGTCATCGACATGACGGTGATGGGTACGGTGACCTGAACCCCAGTACAGAATACTGTTCTGCACGGCAAAGGTACCCATGATCATTAAAATGATTTTTAAAGGTAAAGTCGCTTCATAAGCACGATGTGCCCAAAGACGATGATAGCCCGCTGTAATCCCCAGGCTGCTAACGCCGAGCAAAACAAACATACTGATCCAAGCGGCAAGGCTAAAATCATGGTGATACGCATATAACGGAATCGCGATAACAGCTACAATGGGTAAAACTACCAGAGCAAACACAGCGACCCAGTTAATTGGGGCTTGAGGTAGGGGAGCATTCATCTCCAACAGCACTCCTGGAACCTGGGAAGGTATAACAAAAAGCAGAGGCCGCTATTGTTTATTTTAACAGCGGTTAAGTCATTCATATTAGCACGCCCCCTAGGGCATCACTAGCATTATTGTACGGTTGTATTGTACTTATCGGTAACAGAATAAGTAGGATGAAAACTACCATTTTCGCGGGCTAGACAGGCTCTGATTTCCGAGTAAATCACTGAGATTTTTGAAGCTTTTAATCAAATTTATTTTCTTAAAATGAGTTAAGTGAATGTTCATTTTTTCTACTAGATTGCAGAGTAATAAATTTGTAAGCAAACCCGTAACCCAAAGTTAAACAAGATTACAGACAGGCATTCTTCTTTAAATTATTTTTCAAGGCTTAAAGAAAAATAATCTATATATAGAATCTTGCATTTTGGGTCATTTAAAGATGTTGCATCATTAACTTCGGATAATCGGTAATGAGACCCTGAATACCCCAGTCGCGTAATTCTTTGGCACGATTAACATCATTTACGGTCCAGACGCTGATGGTGAGTTCGGCAGCTTGTGTGGCCTGAATAATATCTTTGCTGGCCAGTTCATTCATCCAGCCAATCTGACAACAGCCAAGTTCTAAAGCTTGATCAATCGCCTGATATTTCACATCTGTTTCAATCAGAAGGCCGCGTTTTAAACTGGAATTTTGCTGTTGCAAAGCCTGATGGATTTTAGGATCAAAACTGGTAATCACGACTGACTGCTCATAACCCTGTAACTGCTGTTCAAGCTCAAGCGTGATTTTTTCAGCATCGGCCTGGCTCGCTACACTTTTGACTTCAACTTCAATATGGTCAAAGTTATGAATCACGGTTAAGGTCTGATCCAGCATAGGAGTGGCTTCGACCTTGTTCCATTCTGACCATTTTACTGCGTGATTATATTGACTGAGATCCTGACGGCTACATTCGTAGAGGGGCTTTTGCAAACCGGTAGTGCGTACAAAATTATCATCATGCATGATGATCAGGGCATTGTCTTTAAGCTGGCGTACGTCAAATTCGACTGCGCGAATCCCGATATCCTGAATATATTGAAAACCGCCTAGTGTATTTTCAGGTGCTTCCCCACGCGCACCGCGATGTCCAATTATGCGCATGCTGCGATAACCTGAAGAAGTGAAGATGAAAACATAATGATGAAGAGTTGTGACAGGAGTATTGCAATATTCTGCGCCTGAAACACTTTGTTGCAAATACTGTTGGCGCAGAATTTTCCGTGCAATTTAATACATTTTAGCGGATTTATTGATCAATGGTTTCGTTGATATTTTTTTGCCATAACACCTCAGAACCACCTTCAACACGTTGCAAGGTGCGTGAAGCCACAAACAGCCAGTCAGATAGGCGATTTAATAGCTGCAGGGAAGTCGCCTGAATATTCTGGTCGCGTGAGTGAACTGACATCACGCTGCGCTCTGCACGACGGCACACGGCACGGGCTTGATGAGCAAAACTGCAAACTAAAGTACCCGCAGGCAAAATAAAATCTTTCAGCATCGGCAAAGCTTCATTCATACGATCGATGTCATTTTCCAGAAAATCAATCGAGACTGGTTGAACCAGGTTAAAGCCAGGGATACACACTTCACCACCCAGATCAAACAACCAGTGCTGGATCAGGCTTAAAGATTTATCCCAAGCGGCTTGATCTTCAATTGTGCTTGCTGAAATTTGTGCACGTAAAACCCCAATGATGGCATTCAGTTCGTCGACATCACCCAGCGCTATGATACGCAAATCATCTTTGGCTACACGTGAACCATCACCCAGTCCGGTAGTGCCCGAATCGCCTGTGCGCGTGTAAATTTTACTTAAACGGTGACCCATGAGAGTTCCTTAAATTATTGCATGCTGTAAATAAAAAGAATCATGCCATAGGCATGACATGATTCTCAAAAGTATTTGCTTGGATTGGAATGAGCTTAATATTTAAAAGTCACGCCGGCAGAAGCGAGGCGGCCTTCATCAACATAATAATTATTCCAGTTGTATTCGATCTTATGACGCACATCACCGACATTTTCTATGTTGGTAAATACTTTGACATGTGGGTTGATATTCCAGTAAGCATTTAAATCGACGGTCGCATAGCCCGGATTATGGTCTGAATCACTCCAGCTTTTTGACTTGGAACGGGCAATAAGAGAAGCACTCATCCCATAAATTTCATTTTCCAAACCTGTGGTCAGAGTGAGGGTTTGACGTGGTCGTTTAGCTAACTCAATATTCGTTTTGCTATCTTTAGCTTGTACATACGCAAAAGCAGTATCGATGAACCAATCGTCTTGTTTCCAGTTCCATGCCAGCTCGCCACCACGAAGCGTTGCTTCGCTGATATTATTTAACTTGCCATCAACTTTTTGGATCATGTTATCCACTTCGTTTTGATACACGGAAAATGAAACAGATGAGTTTTGAGTGAGGGCCTGGTCTAAGCCAATTTCATAAGACAGACTTTCTTCGGCTTTTAAATTTGGATTTGCAGATTCACCACTGTACAGCTCGTTTAAGTTTGGTGAACGAAAAGCTGAACCAATATTCGTATAGACGCTGAGTTGAGGTGATATTGCATAACGTGCAGCAGCTTGCCCTACAGTATGAGAGCCATACTTTTCGTTGTCTTCAACACGGATGCCGAGTTGTGTATTGAGTTTATCTGATTGATATTGATGCTGTGTGTAATATCCTTGAGAGGAAACATCACCTTTGTAGGCAACTCCATAAGAAAGAACATCACCATCAAGATTGCTATACGTTGTCCCTAGTAAAATATGATGCTGATCATTTAGATTGAGTTTGGCATACAATTCTGCTTCTTGAGTAGTGCTATATGAATAATCGACCTGACCTAGATAATTCGTAGCATTTTGATCTAATTGATCGTCAAACTGGGATAAGCGAGCATTGAGTTCTAATTGTGAGCCTAGGTTAATTCGTCCTCTCAGGTTAACCATTTCATTTTCAAAATCTTGTGAAGTGAGGCTACCTGCATTGTAATCACTTGTGCCTTTATTTTGGCTGTAATCGAGAGATAAGCCATATTGGTCTTTGTGGACGCCAAATTTTGTGCTGAAACCTTTTTGGTCAAAGGAGTAATTTTCATCTTCATCATCTAGAACAGATTTTCCGTCAGTTTCCAGGCGTTGACCACGGATTTGGGCATAAAAACCATCTTCAGCTAAATCGGCACCCACGAGTGATTTGTAAGTTTTATTCTCGCCAATTTCACCTGTTATAAATGCACCTGATTGTTCAGGTGTTTTAGAAATCATATGAATGACGCCGCCAATGGCATCTGTACCATATAAAACTGATGCTGGACCCTTCAGAATTTCAATTTGCTTGATATCGGTAGTATCAATAAAAGGGAGAGAAGCTGAACTGCTTAAAGCAGTATTCAATCGCATGCCATCACGCAGAACGAGTGTATGTGACGAGCTTGTGCCTCGCATAAAAATAGAGGATTGTTGTCCATAACCGCCTAGTTGAGCGACGTTTAAAGCAGCCTCTTTTTTCAATAAGTTTGGCAATGAAGCAATAGGGGATTGCTCAAGAGTCGCAGGTTCAATCACTGAAATTCGCGCAGGTACATTTTCAATGTTTTCTGCAGAGCGAGTTGCCGTGACTACAATGGTATCTAAAGAGGCTTTTGCAACTTTTTGCTCGGCGGCATGAACAGATGAAGTAAAACCCAACGC
Source organism: Acinetobacter sp. YH12072 (assembly GCF_013419565.1). Lineage (NCBI taxonomy): Bacteria > Pseudomonadati > Pseudomonadota > Gammaproteobacteria > Moraxellales > Moraxellaceae > Acinetobacter > Acinetobacter sp. YH12072. Next base: position 17,400 of record NZ_VOZV01000030.1, read on the forward strand.
AAGTGCGATCGCACCTACCAAGGCAGTAGGTTGAAATGGAATAGACATGAGATGTGCTCCATACATTCACTCCCCGTGAATGATTGAGTTAAAGAACACAACAAGCAGGTATCCGGACTTAAATGCAGTATTGAAACATACTTACTTATCCACCTTCCCACATATTGATGCAGTGGTGTAAATCCTGAGGATTTATAAAGACAAGCTTTTCATTTTTTACCGTTGCGGGGGCAGCGTTGGATTTGCACCAACTTCCCTAAAGCCTTAAGGCCTTGACTCGTTGCAAATTGTGGCAAGTATAAAGTCTGCTTATGACTTAAACAATCAAGATCAAGAATAATCCGTATGAACTTTACGCAAGATCGATGATTTGCATTACAATGATTCACCCCAATCTCATAGATTACTTGATATCTTGGTAAATCAGAGCCAACACTATATGCGAACCCGTGCCAAAATCTGTGGAATCACCCGAGTTGAAGATGTCCAAGCTGTTGCTGATGCCGGCTGTGATGCCATTGGATTCGTGTTCTATTCACCGAGCCCACGTAGCGTGACTCAGGCACAGGCTGAAGCGCTGGTCAAAGCAGTGCCAGCTTATATTCAAGTGGTTGGCTTATTTGTTAATAGTACGGCATATGAAATCCAGGATATTTTAAAAACTGTTCCGCTGGATATTCTACAGTTTCATGGTGATGAAAGCCCTGAACAATGTCAGGCCATTGCCCAGCAAGTTGGACGTCGCTGGTACAAAGCGATTCAGGTCAAACCTGATCTGGACGTAGTCGCTGAAATTCAACGTTATCAGGCAGCAGGAGCCAGCGCAGTACTGTTAGACGCTTGGCATCCTGATTTAAAAGGTGGCACCGGACACAGCTTTGACTGGAGCACCTTCCCTCAATTAGATATTCCCTTGATCCTGGCTGGGGGTTTAAACCCGGACAATATCGAGGAGGCAATTCACACCACACAGGCTTATGCTGTTGATGTTAGTGGTGGTGTCGAATCCGCAAAAGGTATAAAAGACCAACAACTCATAGAACGCTTTATGCAAGGAGTCCATCGTGGATCAGCAAAGTACTAATCACAACAAGCCCGTGATTGACTATACCCAATTCCCGGATGAGCGTGGACATTTCGGTATCCATGGCGGGCGTTTTGTGTCAGAAACTCTGATGGCGGCTTTACAAGATCTGGAAAAGCTTTATTTCCGCATGAAAGATGATAAACAGTTTCTGGCAGAATTCGACCGTGATCTAGCCTACTACGTAGGTCGTCCTAGTCCTTTATATCATGCTGAGCGATGGTCGAAAGAGTTGGGTGGTGCGCAAATTTACTTAAAGCGTGAAGATCTGAACCATACCGGCTCGCATAAAGTAAACAATACGATTGGTCAGGCTTTACTGGCTAAACTTTCAGGCAAAAAACGCATTATTGCGGAAACAGGTGCCGGTCAGCATGGTGTAGCAACTGCAACCATCGCAGCGCGTTTAGGTCTTGAATGTGTGGTGTTCATGGGTGCTGAAGACGTGAAACGTCAGGCGATGAACGTTTACCGTATGCGTCTGCTGGGTGCAACAGTTGTTCCTGTAGAAAGTGGCTCTAAAACATTAAAAGATGCCATGAACGAAGCGATGCGTGACTGGGTTACCAACGTTGACTCAACTTATTATGTGATTGGTACCGTGGCAGGTCCACACCCATATCCACAATTGGTTCGTGACTTCCAGTCCATTATTGGCCGTGAAGCACGCCGTCAGATTCAGGAACAGGCAGGTCGCCTTCCAGATGCATTGGTTGCTTGTGTCGGTGGTGGTTCAAATGCAATGGGTTTGTTCTATCCATTCCTGAACGATCAGGATGTGAAAATGTATGGTGTTGAAGCCGCAGGTTTAGGGATCGAAACTGGCAAGCACTCTGCACCACTGAATGCGGGTCACGTCGGTGTACTGCATGGTAACCGTACTTATCTGATGTCTGATAAAGAAGGCCAGATCATTGAAACGCATTCAATTTCTGCCGGTCTGGATTATCCGGGTGTAGGTCCGGAGCACAGCTTCCTGAAAGATATGGAACGCGTGAACTATGTACCGATCAATGATCAGGAAGCGTTACAAGGTTTCCGTGATCTAACCAAGATCGAAGGGATCATTCCTGCGCTTGAAAGCTCACATGCGATGGCTTATGTCACTAAACTTGCCCCAACCATGGACAAGGATCAAATCATTATTGCGACCGTTTCTGGTCGTGGTGATAAAGACTTGATGACTGTTGCCCGTATTGATGGCGTAGAAATGGTTGAGATGTAAAATTTTCTCCGATCCCTCTTTTTCAAAGAGGGGTGAAAACCCTCCTATCTAAAAGGAGAGTAAGGTGGATTAAAAAAATCGTATTGAAGCTATTCAGTACGATTTTTTTATTTTTATAGATAAGAAAATTTTTAAAGATGAAGAGGAAGGATCAATCTGGCTGGAAGTGGTATAAAAATTATACAAGTTCTGGATAAAACAGCAAAAAATCAGTTTCTCATTCAGAAAATTAAAATGGTTATTTTAAGCAGAATTGGCCGGAAGAGCTGACGAACGGTTTTAAAAAATTCTTTATCAAATCTCAATAATCGGCATAATAGCTTCAAGCAAAAATAGTTTTTGATTGAGATGGAATGTCTTAATGGATTTAATTCAGGAAAATGGACAACCACGTTACGGACGTTTCAAAGAAATTCCAAAAAGTATTGATTACAATGCGTACCAGTACAAAAATCCCTATGGTGATGTACTCAAGGGATGGCGTAAACAACTAAAATATAAAAAATTTAAATTCTGTAGTATTCAACACGAACATTATACAATTGGCCTTGCGATTGCGGATATCGCTTGGGCTGGGCACAGTTTTTTCTACATCTATAACCATAGTACCAACGAAGTGCAGGAATGGAATGCGATCAATTTCTTCTCGCGCAATACGGTGCTAGACGAACAGCCATTATTTAATCATAGTTATTTTCACAAATCTCCCTTTCAGATTGATATCCAGCATGCCAATGGGGTGCGTTATATCCATGTGACCAAATATGGTGAAATCAAGCTTAGTGCCCGAATTTTCTGTGCAGGTACAGACCCGCTGAGTATGTGCAGTCCGACCGGAATCAATGGCTGGACCTATACCCAGAAATTGACCACTTTGGGTTGTGAAGGTTATTTCGTAAATAAGCAGGGTGAAACCATCCAGTTTAATGAGCGCACCTTCGCTTCTCTGGATGATACCTGCGGCTTTTTGCGTCCTGAAACTGCCTGGTTCTGGCTATCTTGTAATTTCTGGGATACCAATCGTAACCGTATCGGGATCAATCTCGCTTCCGGCGTCAATGAAAGCTTTGGCAATGAAAACTGTTTGTGGGTAAATGGTAAAATTTATCCTGTGGCGGATGTGTTGTTTCAGCAGGAATCTGACGAACGCTGGAACATCCAGTCATTAGATGGCTGCTTGAACCTGAATGTACATACGGGCTGGCGCCGTTATGAAAATCTGAATCTGCGTCTGGTCGGCAGTCAGTTTAGCCAGTGGCAGGCAAAAGTATCAGGCACCATCCGGCAAGATGGTCAGGAGATTGTACTGGTCAATGAATATGGACTTTTAGAACAGCACTATGCCAAGTGGTAACTTATTTCTTGTAGGTTTTGGATTCATAAAAAAGCCTTCAATCTCGAAGGCTTTTGATTTCTAGGTTTAATCTTCTGCAGCTTGCCAGAAGGCTTCTCCTGCCTGAATCGGGTCACCGGTTTCTGCCAGCGTTTTTACCCAGACATCATATTGAGCAATCACTGGGTGCTGGGATGGATGGAAATCCTTTTTAAACCAGTCACGATACTGTTTACCCATACGAGTCAGAGTCCCTTTTTTACCAAAGAACCAAGGTAGGCCACGGATATTCATTTGCAAGCGTTGCAGTGGGCTAAAGCCATCATGTTTGAGCATGACATTGGCACGGTAAATGGTAAAACCAAACATCAGCAAAGTCGTGATGAGCAAGGTGTATTGACGCAGCCATTCTGGCGTTTTTGCCACATCTTTCATCACATCAAAAGCGACATCACGATGTTCCATTTCCTCAATCGCATGCCAGGCAAACATGGCACGGACAAAAGGATGGGCATTTCTTAAAGTATCTTTTTGTCCATAAAAAGTTTCAGCCATCAGCGCGGTCAGATGTTCTGCTGCTGCGGTGACTGCAATATTGTACTCAGGTGAACGGTTCTTCAGGTCATAGTTCATCATGTAGTTCAGACGCTGAATAAACTGATCAACCGGCATGCCTTGTTCCCGCATCATGTTATTCATCTTATCATGGGCAATGCCATGCTGGGCTTCTTGACGGATAAAATCCGCTACCCGTTTTTGTAGGTCTGGATCTTTGATCTGGTCGCGGAACAGACGCACACTCTGAATGAAATAACGTTCACCATCTGGAAAGGTCAGACTCAGTGCATCAAACATACGGGTCAGGAATGGATCGCCACCAAACCAGTAATGCGGAATTTCACTCAGCTTAAAATCAAGATTACTGCGTACCACAGGCTGTACGGAAGATTTTAAAGGTGCGTTCATCTGCTTTCATTCTTTTTCTGAAGATGCTGACAGTATGTTCAGAATTGCACAAATTGTTTTGACAGATATGGCCAATTTTTATACATTTTACGCCAGAGAAAAATAAAATATACATTCGCAGCGGAGACAGGGACGCGCTCATGCAGGACATCAAAATCTCCAATGGCTATATCCAGCTATGGGCCACCTATTTACGTAGCTTAAATATAGAACCTTTAACCGCAAAGTTTCTTGCAGATCTACGACCTCAGCTCATTGGACTGATTGATCAGCCTTTTGATGCACAAGTTCCGCTGGATTTTCTCAATAGCATCCTGTTAAGAACCCAAAAACAGCTAGCGTGTCCACAGTTAATTTTTGAAATTGTGCAGTGCATTCGGCCAGAACATTTTGGTGTGCTGGGCTATATGGTATCTAAAAGCAGCAGTATTCCTGAGATCATCGGCTATATCATGCGTTTTCAGCGACTGGTCATTGATGGGAGTGAATTTGTCCCATTGCAACTAAGACAGCATGCACAGAGTATTGAATTGTATTGGATCTATCAGGATGAGCGTTATAACCTGCTGAATGAGCTGACCATCGCAGCCATGGTGCAATTGGGACGTTTTATTTTGCAGGATCATCCTTTGCTCTTGCGTCGGGTGCGTTTTGCCCATGCTCCTGAAATTGCCCGAATTCATTATCAGAAATTCTATGCTGCGGAAGTGCAGTTTTCACAGCAGGATTATGGCTTCGAACTGGATATACAGGGACTGAACCTGAAATCGGAACAGGCCGATCCAATGCTATTACAGTTATTGATTCGTCAGGCTGAAGAAGCGATTGCAGCCAAACCGCCTGTGGAAAGTATTTTGAGCCAAGCCCAAAAAGTGGTTGCGGAGCATCTAAGAAGCAGACAGCAGGCCATTAAAATTGAACAGCTGGCCGAGCAACTGTTTGTATCGACCCGCACTTTGCAACGTCAATTAAATGAACAGGGTATTTCTTTTAAAAAACTGTTGGAACAGGAAAGGATCAAGCGCTGTGAAAGTTTATTGCATCAGCCCCTAAGCCTGACCGAGATCGCTCAGCAACTGGATTATTCTGACCAGTCGGCTTTGGCCCGTGCTTATAAGGCGGCAACAGGCAGGACTTTATTGCAATATAGAAAACAATTAAAACAGGATCAGGCATAAAAAAATGGCCGTCATTGGCCGCTTTATCTCATGACTTAATTTAAGCTGTTTTTAATTTAGGGTATCGGAAAGCAATTGCGATCACCGCAAATATTGCCAGAATCCAGCAATAATACACGCCCCCGATTAGCTCGACAGGAGAAAGTTTGGCAATTGAACAGGCCAGTAATAATTGTGCGCCATAAGGAATCAGGCCCTGTACCACACAGGAGAAAATATCCATCAGGGCGGCGGCACGTTTTGGATCAACCCCGTATTCTTTCGCCACTTCACGGGCCATATCACCAGCCAGAATAATCGCGACAGTGTTATTTGCCACAAACAGATTGGAAAATACGACCAAGAAACTGATCCCGATTTCACCGGCACGTTGACGGCCCACTTTAAATAAGCGAGTCAGCGCGTAGATGCGTTCGATCAGCCAGCGTAAACCACCTTCACGTTGCATGATCGCAGACAGGCCACCCAGGAACATGGATAACAATGCCACTTCAAACATGCCGACAAAGCCATCATAAATGGAAGTGTTCAGCTTGAGGATATTGAAATCTGGCGTAGCAAATAGCCCGAATAAACCCGATAACACGACACCGATGGTTAAAACCGCCAGAACATGCAGGCGGCTAAAAGCCAGTAAAAAGACCGCAATATAAGGCAGGACCAGGATCCAGTTAAAGTCCTTGTATTCTACTGGACTGGAACTGCCAGCATTGAAGATATAGATCAAAATCGTGACGATGGAAGCCGGCACAGCAATCCAGACATTGACGCTGAATTTGTCACGTAACTGAACTTTCTGGCTGCTGGTTGCGGCAATGGTGGTGTCGGAAATCATGGACAGGTTATCACCGAACATCGCTCCACCGACCACGGCGCCAATTGCATAAACTACCGGAATCTCGGTCACTTGTGCAAAGCCAAAGGCAATCGGTGCACAGGCGGCAATGGTTCCCATAGAGGTACCCATCGCCGTCGCAATAAATGCCGAGATCACAAAAAGCATTGGTAACACAAAGCTTGGAGGAATGACAGACAGGCCCATTTGTACGGTGGCATCAACACTGCCAATGGCACTGCTAACACTGGCAAAAGCACCGGCCAGCATAAACACCATGAACATCAGGATCAGGTTGGGATGGCTGGCACCTTTAAGAAATTCTTCAATACCCTGATTGAGTTTGCCACGATACACTAATGCAGCCAAGATAATCGCGGGCAGGGCAGCAACAGGCGCTTTAATCTGATAAAACGCAAATTCAGTTCCGATCAAAGAATGATAGATCCCGCTACCTAAAAAGATGGTTAAAAATACAATAAGCGGCAGCAGTGCAATGGCGCGTGCCTGCACTGTACCTTCAGAGTCAGTCTGCATAGGAGATAAAAAAATAAGAGAATGGGGCTAGTATAAAACAGGTTTTGCAATTTCAGAAAACTTTAAATGAATGCGCTAACATCTGCATTTTTATTAATTTTTCCATGATAAAAATAAGTTTATCTAAATATTCAACATTTTAGGGAATGCCAAAATTAGGCATCTTTGATCATTGAGAAAAAAATCAAAATAATCGTAAATAGATCCCTTCGGGTTGTTCTGAAATCCTCGCACAGGAAATGAAATGCCAGAGGTCGATGTTGCACACTGTTCAATGTACAAAAAATAGCGTTACAATGCGATGTCTTGTATTTCTACATAGTCAATGTCTCAAGTTTGAAACACCTTAAGGAAAGCTCAGCCCTATGTCACGTTTAGCCACACGATTTGGACAACTTAAATCTCAACAGCGTAAAGCTTTAGTTTCTTATGTTATGGCTGGTGACCCGCATCCAGAGGTAACCGTACCTTTGCTGCACCAGATGGTGGACGCTGGCGTCGACGTGATTGAACTGGGTCTTCCTTTCTCAGATCCAATGGCAGATGGTCCGGTGATTGCTCTGGCCGCTGAACGCGCGCTGGCCGGTGGCACTAATACCTTGGATGCCCTGCACATGGTGAAAGAATTTCGCTTGAAAGACCGCGAAACACCAGTGGTACTCATGGGTTATCTCAATCCGGTTGAAGTCATTGGCTATGAAAAGTTTGTGGCTTATGCCTATGAATGCGGTGTCGACGGCGTGCTTCTGGTCGATCTTCCTCCTGAAGAAGCTCAAGATTTGGGGCAGGTGCTGGAAAAATATGAAATGGATCAGATTTTCCTGTTGGCTCCGACCTCAACTGATGAGCGTATTCAGCATGTAGTGAAACAGGCCAGTGGCTTTATTTACTATGTGTCGTTGAAAGGTGTGACGGGTGCTGCGACATTGGATGTATCTGAAGCCGCTGCACGTATTCAGAAAATTAAGGCAGAGACAGATGTTCCTGTAGGCGTGGGTTTTGGTATCAGTGATGCTGCATCTGCGAAAGCGATGGGTGTTGCTGCCGATGCAGTTATTGTGGGAAGTGCGTTTGTAAAACAGTTTGCAACCCTCGCGCCAGAACAAGCCGTTATTGCGACGGTGAATAAAGTCAAGGAGCTTCGAGCAGCGCTCGATGAGTTATAGTATGAGTCAACAAGTGAAATCAGGCAAAATTCTGAGCCCATCGACCCCATGGACGGAGCGTATTGTTCCGGGCATTCATGTACCTGATGAGCAAACCACCCTAAAAGCGACATTCACAGAGCCAACCATTGAGTGCCCTGAATGTCATGCTTTGGTGACACGTACTGCAATGTCATTTAATGCTTATGTTTGTCCACAATGCGATGAACATCTGAAAATGAAAGCACGTGACCGTCTGAACTGGTTCTTTGATCAGGTACAGACTGAAATGGGTCAGGAATTTACGGCCAAAGATCCACTGAAATTTGTCGACAGCAAAGCTTATCCAGACCGTATGTCGGAAGCACAAAAGAAAACAGGTGAAACTGAAGCACTGATCGTAATGCAAGGTCTGCTGAAAGGCGTGCCAATGATTGCAACCGCATTTGAGTTTGACTTCATGGGCGGCTCTATGGGCACTGTAGTGGGTGACCGCTTTGTGCAGGCAGCGGAGCGTGCGATTGAAATGCATCAACCTCTGATCTGTTTTGCAGCATCTGGTGGCGCACGTATGCAGGAAGGTATGCTGTCTTTGATGCAAATGGCACGTACTTCAGCAGCGATTCAGCGTTTGAAAGAAGCAGGTCTGCCTTATGTGGTGGTATTGACCCACCCAGTTTATGGTGGTGTAACTGCGTCTTTAGCCATGCTGGGTGATGTGCATCTGGCTGAACCGAAAGCCATGATCGGCTTTGCGGGTAAACGTGTGATCGAACAAACTGTACGTGAAAAACTGGACGAACCGTTCCAGCGTGCTGAATATTTGCTTGATCATGGTGTAATCGATCAGATTGTTCACCGTCATGCATTACGTGATACAGTTTATCGTATTATCACGAAATTGATGAACCTGCCTTGAACACAGCACCATTAGCAACTGATTCACTTGATACATGGCTCGATTATTGGAGCCATGTTCACGTTACGGGGATTGATTTAGGCCTGGAACGTGTTATTCCTGTGGCTGAAAAGCTGGGCGTGATCAATCCGGAGGCTAAAGTCCTGACGGTTGCCGGAACCAATGGTAAAGGTTCAACGACCACGACTCTGGCTGCCATTCTCAATGCTCAGGGTTTTAAGGTCGGACTGTATCAGTCTCCTCATGTATATCGTTTTAATGAACGGGTGAAATTACGTGGGGTTGAAGTCGAAGACCAGTTGCTGATTGATGCTTTTGTTGAAGTCGATCGGGCACGTCGCGAATGCGATTTAAGCCTGTCATTCTTTGAAGCAACCACACTTGCTGCATTTGTGATTTTTAAACATGAACTGTGTAATGTGTGGGTGCTGGAAGTCGGATTGGGTGGCCGTCTGGATGTCGTGAATGTGGTTAATCCGGATGTTGCAGTCATCACCAATATCGGACTGGATCATACCGACTGGCTCGGTGATACCATTGAAAAAATTGCTTTTGAAAAAGCTGGTATTATCCGTCCGAATATTCCCGTGATATTTGGTGGTCAGCAAGATATTCCGCAAGCCATTCTGGATAAAGCTGCTGAATGCAATGCGCCGTTGTATGCTATCAACCGTGATTATTTCTATGAAGCCTTTGAAGATGGCAAAACCTGGGCTTTTGCATCGTCGGGTACGACTTTAAAATTGCCAACAGGTTCACTGGCGCTGGATAATATTTCGACAGCGGTTGCAGCGATCTTGCTGAGTGGTTTGGAAGTCAACCAGACAGCGATTGCGGAAGGAATTCAGGCAGCTAAATTGCCGGGACGTTTTGAAGTCCGAGAAATTCAGAATAAGACCGTAATTTTTGATGCCGGACATAACCCGCATGGGGTAGAGTTCCTGTTAAAACAATTACGCAATTATTTAAATTACAACAAGAAATATAAAGAAGTCATTTGTGTATTTTCCATGCTGGCAGATAAAGATATAAATTCTGTCGTCAAGTTGTTGAAAGACACTGTTCATTTGTGGAAAATTGCACCATTATCTGTGCCACGTGCGGCAGAGGTCACACTTTTGACTGATGCATTGCAAGGTGAATTGATAGAACAATTTGACAATGTAAAATTAGCTTTTAAATCAGCGCTGGATGAAACAGAGAATAATCAGCTGATTTTGGTATGTGGATCATTTCATACCTTAGAAGCGGTATGGGAGTATTTGGAAGAATGTCAATGAATAACAAACAACGCTGGATGGGTGGCGTTGTTTTACTAGGTGGTGGTGTTTTATTGGCAGCATTACTCCTGAAAGGCCAAAATGAAATTCATCAGGATCGTCAGCAAAACCCGGCACTGGCTGCAGAAGTAGAATCAAAAGATACAGTCAACAATTCATTAGGTTCTTTAACAGTCGATGTGGAAACAGAAAAACGTCTGCTGGAACAGCAGCGTCGTGACCGCGAAAAAGCAGTGGCTGAACAGGAAGCCCGTGCAGCTGAATTTTTAGCCATGCAACAGCAGGCTGAGGCAGATGCAGCACGTCGTGCGGCTGAAGAATATGCTGCTTTGAATGCCCATCGTATGGGACAGCAAAGTTCAGACAATATTCCACCTGAGCTGGCAGAAGATGAACAGACGAAGCAAAAACGTCTGGCTGAAGACAAGGCTGCTACACAAAAAAAGTTAGAACAGCAGAAACTTGAGCAGCAAAAAGCCCAAACTTCAGCTGATACTGCCAAGAAACAGGCAGAGCAGAAGGCTGCAGAAGAAAAACGTAAGCTAGAAGAGAAACGTAAAGCTGAAGAAGCGCATAAGGCAGCTGAAGCAAAACGTAAGGCCGAGGAAGAGCACAAAGCGGCTGAAAAGAAAAAAGAAGCTGAGCATAAAGCTGCTGAAGAAAAACGTAAGGCAGAAGAAAAACGTAAGGCAGAAGAAAAGCGCAAAGCTGAAGAGAAACATAAAGCAGAAGAGGCCAAGAAAAAGGCTGAAGCTGAAAAAGCCCGTAAACTTCTTGAAGGTGAAAGTGATAAACAGTGGATGGTGCAGGTGGCATTGGCTGCCAATGAAGCCAATGCTGATGCCATTGCGGCCAAACTGCGAGCCAAAGGCTACAAGGTCACCAAGAGCCAGACATCTAAAGGTGTGCGTATCATGGTCGGTCCATCTAAAGACCGTGAAACAGCAGATGCACTGCGTAAGAAAATCGCGTCTGATGCCAGCCTGAACATGAAATCAGCCTGGGTGAATGACTGGGTGCCGCTAGATAAGCGTTAATTCTCTTACTTAACCGAAGTTTCTGTAGATGGATTCGTGAGTTGCTCGCGAATCCATCTTACATTTTCAGGGATAAATAATTTTTCAATATTGCGCCAAATGGAATGAAAGCCATAACCGCCATGCTTCATTTCCCGTACTGCGTCTTCAATGCGCCAGTTCTGGAAAATAATCCGGTACATGGCCACACTGGCACCGGTACGGTCTGAACCATGATAACAGTGTAAAAGTATTTTTTCATTATTTTGCCGTGCCTGTTGAATCAACTGCATTACGTTCAGTAAATCCTCGCGATTCATAGCCCAGGTATGAATGGGAACATGTTTAAGCTTGAGGTCTTCATTTGACAAAATATCCGTATCTTTATCGCGTGAACGCAGGTTGATCACCACATTAATGGCATATCGTTTTAATAAGGGCGTCAGTTCATCGCTCGGCTGTTCACTCCGGTAAAGTTCATCGCTAATCTGATAAAAATTATGTTCTTCATGCAGTCCCTGTCCCCAGTGCATTGGGCGTTCCTGTTCAGGCAGCGCTGGAGTACAGCCAGATAAAACAAACGCGGAAACCAGAAGAAGTACATAATTATTTTTCATTGCGCGTTAAACCCTCTTTTTAATCATTCTCTTCAACAGCATATCGGCTTTTGCAAAAAAAAGCCTGTCCGAAGACAGGCTTGATGGGAAAAGTTCGAAAACCCGGCTCGTCGGTGGGTATCAAACTAAACATGAAAATGATGGTTGATGCATGATGATCTTCATTTTCATGGTGGAGAGTTTTTTCTAAATTTTCGGTGTCATGGTTAAAGAGCAGTAACTTTGCTTATCCGTATAACTTTAGCATAGCTGAGGTTCTTGAGCGAAAAAGTACCACCTTTTAGAGACTACGCGTTTCGCTTGTCTTACGAATAACTAAAGCAGTGCTTTCAAATTATCACTCGAAGCATAGCTTCTCGTCTTGCATTCAAGCAAAGCGGTGTTTTGGAAGCTACGCGCTGCGCTTGTCTTGTCACAAATTAAAGCAGTGCTTCAAATACTGCGCACTTCGTTTGCTTTGCGCAAAACTGAAAAGCAGTGCTTTCAGTTTTGTCACTCGAAGCATAGCTTCTCGTCTTGCGCAAGGGCAGTACAATGGAAACTGCGCGCTACGCTTGCCTTGCGCAAAATTAAAAAGGAGTCCTTTTAATTCCTTACCAGCCATAGCATAGCTATGGCTCTTGCGCTCGGGCGAAGCAGTGCTTCGCTTATCCTCGCTCAGGCTGTGGCGTAAGACGTAAATAAGGAGTTACTGCCTTATAACCTTTAGGGAAGCGTTGTTTAATTTCTTCCTCATCTTTTAATGAAGGCACAATCACTACATCATCGCCATGTTGCCAGTTTGCTGGAGTTGCAACTTTATGATTGTCGGTTAATTGCAGAGAGTCGACTACACGTAATACTTCATGGAAATTACGACCTGTTGATGCAGGGTAGGTAATAATCAGACGCACTTTCTTGTTTGGATCAATGATTACCAGAGAACGTACAGTTAGGGTTTCGCTGGCATTTGGGTGAATGAAACCATACAGCTCAGACACTTTTCGGTCCTGATCAGCAATGATCGGGAAGTTAACGGTGGTACCTTGAGTTTCATTGATATCTTTGATCCAGTCATGATGCGATTCAACATCATCAACAGAAAGCGCAATCGCTTTCACGCCACGTTTTGTAAACTCGTCTTTCAGTTTCGCGGTAAAGCCCAGTTCAGTGGTACATACAGGTGTGTAGTCTGCTGGATGTGAAAATAAAATGCCCCAACTATCGCCTAGAAAGTCATAAAAGTTAATTAAGCCTTCACTGGATTGCTGTTCAAAATTCGGTGCGGTATCGCCTAAACGTAAACTCGTTTTCTTGCCTCAATTGATCTTGTAATGTGTCGATGAGAATAAATATGAACCAATTTTTTTATGATTAAAAATAGTGTTTTTAGAATTTCTTATGAATAAACCGAATAAAGAAGTAGGCTGCCGATTCAGAATCAGACAAATCAGTCGTCTAATTAACTATATTGCATGGGTAAAATTTGCTACATTACTTTGCCTTAGGTCTCAGGGCTAGGACGAAGGATGAGTTTTTTTCATTGGTTTTCTGGCAAAACCCTTGTAGTTCAAATTTCTAGCACCATAATAACGACTAAGAACATATTTATTTGACAAGCAAGATTTAGAGAGTCTATTCATGTTGGCAAGTCTGATCGGAGGAATCTTCGGTACCAAAAATGAGCGCGAACTCAAACGCATGCGTAAAATCGTAGACAAGATTAATGCGCTCGAGCCGACGATATCAGCCCTAAGCGATGCAGACTTATCTGCAAAAACTGAAGAATTCAAACAACGATATAATAAGGGTGAAAGCCTAGATAAGTTACTTCCTGAAGCATTCGCAGTCTGTCGTGAAGCTGCAAAACGTGTTATGGGAATGCGTCACTACGACGTACAGTTGATTGGTGGTATTACCCTGCATGAAGGCAAGATTGCCGAGATGCGTACCGGTGAAGGTAAAACCCTGATGGGGACGCTGGCCTGTTATCTTAATGCATTGAGCGGGCAGGGTGTCCATGTCATCACGGTGAACGACTATCTGGCACAACGTGATGCCGAGTTAAACCGTCCATTGTTCGAATTCTTGGGTTTAAGCATTGGGATTATCTATTCCATGCAGAATCCGATAGAAAAATCTGAAGCCTATAAAGCAGACATCACTTACGGTACCAATAACGAATTCGGTTTCGACTATCTTCGTGACAACATGGTGTTCTCGCTGGCTGAGAAAAAACAGCGTGGTCTGACCTATGCCATTATCGATGAGGTCGATTCGATCCTGATCGATGAAGCACGTACACCACTGATTATCTCTGGTCAAAGTGAAGATTCTTCCCAGCTTTATGCAGCAATCAATAACATTCCGCCGAAATTAAAAGCACAGAAAGAAGAAAAAGTACCGGATGGCGGTCATTTCTGGATTGATGAAAAACAGCGTTCAGTAGAAATTACAGAAACCGGTTTTGAAACCATTGAAAGTGAATTGATTGCAATGGGCTTGCTGGCTGAAGGTGAAAGCCTGTATTCAGCTTCTAATCTGAATTTGCTGCATCATGTGACTGCTGCGATTCGTGCGCACTATCTGTATCAACGTAATGTGCATTACATCATCCATGAAGGTGAAGTGATCATCGTCGATGAAAATACCGGTCGTACCATGCCGGGCCGTCGCTGGTCTGAAGGTCTGCACCAGGCAGTTGAAGCAAAAGAAGGTCTGGAAATCCAGCCGGAAAACCAAACCCTTGCAACCACCACATTCCAGAACTATTTCCGTCTGTATAAAAAATTATCCGGTATGACCGGTACTGCAGATACTGAAGCTGCGGAAATGAAAGAAATTTACGGTCTGGATGTGGTAATCATTCCAACCCACCGTCCAATGATCCGTAATGACCAGAACGATTTGATCTACCTGAATCGTGAAGGTAAGTACAACGCGATTATTCAGGAAATTCAACGTGTTCACGAAGCTGGTGTTGCGCCAATCCTAATTGGTACGGCCACTATTGAAGCGTCGGAAATTCTTTCTGACAAGCTTAAAGAAGCTGGTATTGAACATGAAGTCCTGAATGCCAAACAGCATGAGCGTGAAGCAGATATTATTGCCCAAGCGGGTGCACCGCGTGCTGTAACGATTGCAACTAACATGGCCGGTCGTGGTACCGATATTTTGCTGGGTGGTAACTGGAAAGCGCTACTGGCCAAAATTGAAAACCCAACCCCTGAAGATGAAGCACGCCTGAAAGCAGAATGGGAAGCGAATCATGAAGCAGTTCTTGCTTCTGGTGGTTTGCATATTATCGGTTCTGAGCGTCATGAATCTCGCCGTATCGATAACCAGTTGCGTGGTCGTGCGGGCCGTCAGGGTGACCCGGGTGTATCGCGTTTCTACCTGTCTCTTGAAGATGACTTGATGCGTATCTTTGCGGGTGACCGTGTGGTTGCCATGATGCGTGCAATGGGCTTAAAAGAAGATGAAGCGATTGAACACAAAATGGTGTCACGCTCAATCGAAAATGCACAGCGTAAAGTAGAAGCACGTAACTTCGACATTCGTAAGAACCTGTTGAAATACGATGACGTGAATAACGAGCAGCGTAAAATTATCTATAGTCAGCGTGATGAGATTCTGGCTGAAAGTTCATTGCAGGATTATATCGAAGAGATGATCCGTGAAGTGATGCAGGGCATGATCGCCAACTATATTCCGCCTGAATCAATTCATGATCAGTGGGATATTGAAGGTCTGGAACTTGCACTACGTGAAGACTTATCGATTGATCTGCCAGTTGCACAATGGTTAGAGCAGGATCGTCGTTTAGATGAAGAAGCACTGGTTGAGCGAATTACTGAAGAAGTGGTAAATCGTTACCGTTCACGTCGTGAACAAATGGGTGCTGAATCTGCAGCATCACTTGAACGTCATTTCATGCTGAACTCTCTGGACCGTCACTGGAAAGAGCATCTGGCTGCGATGGATTACCTGCGTCAAGGGATTCATTTACGCGGTTATGCACAGAAAAACCCAGAGCAGGAATACAAAAAAGAAGCCTATAACCTGTTTGTAAACATGCTGGGCGTGATTAAATCTGACGTCATTACTGATCTGTCACGTATCCATGTGCCAACACCTGAAGAGCTGGCTGAAATGGAAGCACAGCAGCAGGCACAGGCTGAAGCGATGCGTTTGCAGTTATCTCATCAGGAATTTGATGGATTACTGGCTGAAGAAGATGAAATCACCACTGAACAAAATGCGCAGGCCAATCCGGTTGCACCAGTCTTTGAAGCACCGGCAAGCCGTAATGCACCTTGTCCATGTGGTTCAGGTCTGAAATACAAACAGTGTCATGGCAAGATCTAATTTCTGCTAAGTTTCTAAACTATAAAAAGATCAGGACCAAATGGTCCTGATCTTTTTATGTATATGGACTTTTCAGCTGATGAATACTGTTTGCACTGTACCGGATTAAATGGTATTTAATGGCAGATTGAACACCGCAAAGTGGAAGAAACAATGACAAAAGTATTAAAAACGATGATGGTTGCTGCTTTGGCAATCCCGACTTTAAGTTTTGCTGAAACAGCAACAACGACACCTGCTAAAGTTCAGCAGGCCATTGGTCCAACTACGGCTCAGGTTCAGACGGGTACAGATGGTCAGGTGACCATTGCAAGTCCGCGTACTGGCATTCGCTATACCTTTAATAATTCAAACCGTCCAATCGTTTTACAGACTGCAGCGATTGCAGCAGCCAATGCAGCGAATGCTGACCGTATTGTTGCTTCTAACCCTGCGCTTTCTGCGGCAAGTCAGCAACAGGCGAAACAGGCTTTATTGAGTGAATCAACCCAACTGGCTAAAAACTAAGTTTGAGCCAGTTTAATAAAACCAGTCACTATGACTGGTTTTTTATTGTGAAAAACCATAAGAAAAGTGAGTGTTCATCTGGCTTTGGCTCGATTTTTTAATAAAGATCAACTAAGCTGTATTTTTCTGAAACTTCAATATTGGACATTTAAAAATGGCAGTTGGTGACGTATCTATGCCACAGATGCATGTGGTAAAAGGGGTGAGAATTGGTTCGGCAGAAGCGTATGTACGCTATCAGAACCGACGTGACCTGGTGATATTTGAACTGGCTGAAGGCTCCAATGTTGCAGGTGTATTTACCCAGAATGCTTTTTGTGCTGCTCCTGTACATGTTTCTAAAGCACATCTGGCGGTAGGTAACCCACATTATTTAGTGATTAATACCGGAAATGCCAATGCGGGTACAGGTGCTACAGGTATGGCAAATGCTGAAGCCACTTGTGCCAAACTGGCTGAACTTGCAGGCGTGAAAGCTGAAGAAGTATTGCCATTTTCAACAGGGGTGATTGGCGAACAATTACCAATGGAACGTCTTCTGAATGGTTTGCAGCCTGCATTAGAGTCATTGCGTGATGATGCCTGGATCGATGCGGCAACCGGCATCATGACCACAGACACTACACCAAAAGGTGCATCTGAACAGTTCGAACTGGACGGCATTACTTATACCATGACCGGGATTTCCAAAGGTGCCGGCATGATTCGCCCAAATATGGCCACTATGCTAGGTTATGTGGCGACTGATGTGCCAATCAGCCGTGAACTGGTTCAACAGCTTTTATCTGAGACAGTGAATCAGTCATTCAACCGCATTACCATTGATGGGGATACCTCAACCAATGACTCTTGCATTTTTATTGCTACAGGTCAGGCCGGTGGAACAGAAATTTCATCAGTTGAAGATCCGCGTTATGCAGCTGTGCTTGAGGTATTAATGCGTACCATGAAACGTCTTGCGCAACTGATTGTGCGTGATGGTGAAGGTGCGACTAAGTTCATCACAGTTGCAGTAGAAGGTGGCGCCAATACTCAGGAATGCTGTGACGTGGCCTATAGTATCGCGCATTCTCCATTGGTGAAAACTGCGATCTTTGCTTCTGATCCAAACTGGGGGCGTATTCTGGCTGCAATCGGTTATGCAGGTGTGGCGAATTTAGACGTTGCAAAAATTCAGGTTTGGTTAGATGATGTACAAATCTGCAAGGATGGTGGTGCAGCAGCAGACTATACCGAAGAGGCAGGTGCACGTGTGATGGCACAAGCTGAAATGACGATTCGTGTTGATCTTGGACGTGGTGAAGCAAAAGATACAGTCTATACCTGTGACCTGTCCTATGATTATGTGAAGATCAATGCTGATTATCGTTCATAATTCAGATTGTTTCTAAAGCCTCCGTTGTGGGGCTTTTTTTATATCTTATGATTTTTAATGACTGGTCAAAAAAGTATTTTGCTAGAGATGACCGGGATGTAGGGTGAAAGGTTCGTTGAATAATGAACCATGAGGGTAGAGTAAGAGTTGTTATGAATGATGCGACCAAATTAATAGCCAATGAAGCCAAATCGATTGTGCAGGCGCATTTAGATCGTTTAGGAGAACCCAAAGAGCATCAGATCAGTGCACAGGCCAAACAGGAAAAATTTGCACAGATTCAAGCCGAATTGGAAAAGCAGAATGCAGTACTAGTTGCACATTATTATTGTGATCCTGAAATACAGGAACTGGCAGAACTGACTGGTGGCTGTGTGTCCGATTCATTGGAAATGGCGCGTTTTGGACGTGACCATCCCGCATCGACCTTGGTGGTAGCTGGGGTTAAGTTCATGGGTGAAACTTCAAAAATACTTTCACCAGAAAAAACCGTCCTGATGCCAACTCTTGAAGCGACCTGTTCACTGGATTTGGGTTGTCCGGTAGAAGAATTTACCAAATTCTGTGATGCGCATCCTGATCATACTGTAGTGGTGTATGCTAATACTTCGGCTGCGGTTAAAGCCCGCGCTGACTGGGTCGTGACTTCAAGTTGTGCAGTTGAGATTATTGAACACCTCGATAGTTTAGGTGAAAAAATTATCTGGGCACCGGATCAGCATCTAGGGCGTTATATCCAGAATAAAACCGGTGCTGACATGCTGCTTTGGGATGGCGCGTGTATCGTCCACGAAGAATTTCGTTCGCGCGGAATTGCTAATATGAAAGCCTTATATCCAGATGCGGCAGTGCTGGTCCATCCAGAATCACCGATGTCTGTGGTAGAAATTGCTGATGCAGTCGGAAGTACTTCTCAGTTAATCAAGGCAGCTCAAACCTTGCCACATCAGCGTTTGATCGTGGCAACAGATCGCGGTATTTTCTATAAAATGCAGCAGGCTGTGCCAGATAAGATTTTGATTGAAGCTCCAACCGCTGGAGAAGGAGCAACCTGTCGTTCATGTGCACACTGTCCTTGGATGGCCATGAACGAGCTAGATGGAATCTTGCATGTTCTACAACATCGTGATCAGGAGATTCATGTTGACCCCGCATTAGCTCAACGAGCCAAACTGCCTTTAGATCGTATGCTGGATTTTAGTGCCAGCTTGAAACGCTAAGATTTTGTATAAAAAATGTCTGAAATGCTTGATAAATAAACGCTTGAAGTGTTTTTTTGATTTTTTTTAAATATAGGTGTTGACGTCTTATGGCGTCACGCCTAGAATGCACACCGTACCAAGCGATAAGCTTGATACGAAAGCTGAGATGAATCGGAGCATAGCACAGCCTGGTAGTGCACCTGGTTTGGGACCAGGGGGTCGTAGGTTCGAATCCTACTGCTCCGACCAATTCTTCAAGGCGGATGGTGAAAATCATCAGTAAAGCGCTTGTAGCTCAGTTGGATAGAGCATCCGCCTTCTAAGCGGATGGTCACAGGTTCGAATCCTGTCAGGCGCGCCATTTTTGGTGGCTTGATATTTAAGAACCAAGGTAATGGTGGATGTAGCTCAGTTGGTAGAGCCCCGGATTGTGATTCCGGTTGTCGTGGGTTCGAATCCCATCATTCACCCCAACTCTTTGAGTTGAACATCGGAGCATAGCACAGCCTGGTAGTGCACCTGGTTTGGGACCAGGGGGTCGTAGGTTCGAATCCTACTGCTCCGACCATCTTCTTCATGGTGGTTAAGATAAATGATACCGCGTCAAGCGGTTTTTTTATGTCTAAATAATGAAGACACCGTAATGGTGGATGTAGCTCAGTTGGTAGAGCCCCGGATTGTGATTCCGGTTGTCGTGGGTTCGAATCCCATCATTCACCCCAACTCTTTGAGTTGAACATCGGAGCATAGCACAGCCTGGTAGTGCACCTGGTTTGGGACCAGGGGGTCGTAGGTTCGAATCCTACTGCTCCGACCATCGATAAAAATGATTAATTATATAAATACCGCATCAGGCGGTTTTTTTATGTCTGAAATTTAACTACGAATTAAATTTAGCAATCAAAATAAAAATAGATTAAAAACTGGTTATTTATTAAGTTCATTCTTCATTCTTCATTCTTCATTCTTCATTCTTCATTCTTCATTCTTCATTCTTCATTCTTCATTCTTCATTCTTCATTCTTCATTCTTCATTCTTCATTCTTCATTCTTCATTCCAGAATTATGTTTTTAATAAGTCGAGCTAAATGTACCTAGATCTTTTTATGGGTGAGTCGCATTTATTGGGAGGTCCATAGGGATTGTGAAAATAAGAAAAATATTTATTCGAGTGAGCTGGAAGAATATTTTAAGCAGGAGCGGCTATGGAAATAAAAAACTAAATTGCACTTTATTAAGCTGAAACGAAATAGTCCCTGTTTTTTAAATTAAAAAATGGAAATAGTAAAAAGATATCTAAAAAATAGGGTTTTTAGATTAAAGAATATGCATATATGACATTTTTGTAGAAATAATAATCAACTGAAGTATTTTCTTAAAAATAGGGGTTGCGCTTGTTTGGGATTGGTCTATAATGCACATCCATCGGCGGTGATGAAGATTAAAACTTCTGATAAAACAGTAACTTAGCATGAAATGGTTGAGTTAGGTTTTAGAAAGAAAGTTTAAAAATAATTTTCATTACTGGTTGACTTTCTAGAGATAGAGAGTAATATAGCCGACCTAGCTTGTTACTGACGAAGTAGTAAGAAGATCATTAAGAGATTATGAAGAACAACTTGTGTGGATTTTTACTGGTTGATTGATCGAAATTATTTTCATTGATTGAATGGTAGAAATTACTCGAAGTTTATTTGAGAAATATTTGTCAGAAAAT